>JASJAS010000161.1 GCA_030066875.1 Acidimicrobiia bacterium
ATCGCCCAGCGGGACATCAAGCGGATCCTGTCGTTCCACATCGTCAGCCAGATCGGGTACATGATCATGGGCCTTGGCTTCCTGTCCGTCGCCGGACTGGCGGCCGCCATCCTGTTCATCACGCATCAAATCGTCGTGAAGACCGGTCTCTTCCTAGTTGGTGGATTGGTCGAAACTGAACACGGCACCGGCGCTCTAGATCGTATCGGCGGGGTGTTGCACCGACGGCCGGTGATAGCGCTCATGTTCTTGCCGCTAGCACTGAGTCTTGCCGGAATCCCTCCGTTCAGCGGCTTCGTGGCCAAGCTGGCCTTACTCCAAGAAGGAATCGACCTGGATCGAGGATTGATAGTTGCGGTGAGCCTCTTCGCCAGCCTGCTGACGCTCTTCTCTATGACGAAGATCTGGGGCGGCGTGTTCTGGGGCGAGGAGAGCGAGGCTCGCTCCGAAGCCAAGCCGGGGATGATGCTGACAACGGCAGTGGTCGTCGCGCTGAGTCTTGGTATCGCCCTGCTTGCAGGACCGATCGCCGACCTGGCGAGTCGCGCGGCGGCCGATCTAATAGACCCTGCGACCTACTCCAGTCTTGTGTTGGGAGGTGCCTAGACGTGGCGGGCTTCATCACGATCATCCAGGTCATTTTGGCCGGAGCGGGAATGCTTGCACTCGTCAGGGCCATTCAGGGCCCGACGCTTGCCGATCGCATCGTTGCCGTGGATTTGGTTCTGTTGCTCCTTGCCGGCGGCGTCGCAGCGCATGCTGCCCGCTCCGGCAGCGAACTCCTCGTGCCGGTACTGGTTGTAGTGGCGCTGGTCGCGTTCGCCAGCACGGTGCTGGTTGCGAGATTCATCGAGTGGAGGGATGGCCCATGAACCCTCTCCAACTCCTCGGTGGGACCCTGATCGCGTTGGGCACCGCGCTCTCTGTGCTTGCGGCATGGGGTGTCCTCAACTTCCCGTCGGCGCTGTCGCGAATGCATGCTGCCACCAAGTCCGCATCCCTTGGGCTGGCGCTGATCGGTATCGGTGCCGGGATCGCAGCCGGATCCTGGGGTCTAGTCGGAATCGGAGTCCTTGTCACGACGTTCCTGTTCATCACCGCACCCATATCCGGGCACCTTGTCGGACGGGCTACGTATCTCGCCGGCAGGGTCACCGATCTGCAACACGATGACCTCGCGGATTGCGTACCCAGCCCTCTTCGCATAGAAGCGGCCGACACGGCCCGGAAGTCGCCGCTGCGGTTCATTGCCCTGGTTGCAGTCTGGGTTCTCCTTTGGCGCGATCTCTCCATCGGCGTCTTGCTCGGAGGTGTGCTGGTTGCGTTGATCACGGAGTTCGCCGGCAGAGTCCCGCAACGGACCTACACATTCAGCGCATCCGGTCTGAGCCTGTTCCTTGTTCGCTACATCTGGCTGGTGGTTCAGTCCAACCTTCGGGTTGCCTGGGAGGTCGCCACGCCCAGCAATGAGCAGATCTCCGAAGGTATCGTCGCTGTTCCACTCGAGACCCGATCAACTGCAGTGGCCCTACTTGTCGCCAACGCCATCAGCTACACACCGGGCACTCTGACGATAGAACTGACGGGCGATCCGCTCGTCCTCTACGTACACGTTCTCCACTTTGAGTCGGTGGAACAGGTCAGAGCCGACGTAGCCAAGCTAGAGCGGCTCGCCATGCGCGCCCTGCCGGAGTTCACCGGCGTCTGAGACTCGCCCGCACAGAGAACCACAGCGAATCAAGCCGCGCGCGTTGCGGGTTCAGCAGGGAGTGGGTCACCATCGCGTTCGGTCCCGATACGTACGGGGGCGTCGCGCACCGCCAGCCGTGTTATCAAGGGCCCGGCGAGTACGGTTATGAGGACATAGGTGCCGGCTAGGGCGCTGAGACGAGGTTCGAGGGTCGCACCCAGACTGGCAATCACTATCGAGAACTCGCCGCGGGCGATGAGGACCGTAGCTGCCCGAACCCGACCCCGCTTGCCAATGCCGGCCCGAGCCGCCGACCAGCGCGCGGACCAGTACTTTGTCACGATCGTGACTAGCGCAAGTAGCGTCGCCGCCCCCGCAGCCTCTCCAACCGACGAGATGTCAATCTGAATGCCGAAGAAGAGGAAGAAGATGGCCGCGAAGAGGTCGCGCAGCGGATCGATTGCGTCCCGCGCCCTCTCGGCGATCTGCCCGGTGATCGCGGTTCCGATCAGGAAGGCCCCGACCGCGGCGGAGACCTGAGCCAACTCGGCGAGACCGGCAACCAGCAAGGTCGCCCCAAGGATCGTCAACAAGAACCCTTCACCTGAGGGTGTCGCCACGATTCGGCTCACTGCCTCGGCGCGTCGGACGGCTATGACGAGGACAACACCCACTACGGCCAACGCGCCGACAACCAGTAGGAACCCGTCGAGAAACGCTCCCCCGGCCAAGAGCGCGGCAACGATCGGCAAGTAGACGGCCATTCCCAGGTCCTCGAGAACAATGATCGAGAGCACGGTCGGGGTTTCACGAAACCCGAGACGTCCCAGGTCGGCAAGTGTCTTGGCAACCACGCCAGACGACGAGACCCAGGTAACACCCCCAAGCAGCACTGCGGCCAGCGGCGACCACCCAAACAAGAGGCCTGCGAGCAGACCCGGCGTGAAGTTGGCTGCGAAGTCGACCAACCCATCGAGAAAGCCGCGGCGAAGATTGGAGACCAGTTCACTGGGCGAGTACTCGAGTCCCAGGGTCAATAGCAGAAGCACCACTCCGATGAGACTGCCGGTCTCGACAAAGGACGGCTCAGGATCGACAGGCAACCAACCACTGCCGATTGCGATGCCGACCAGCAAATAGAGCGGTATCGGGCTGAGCCCGAAGCGCGAGGCGAGTCGAGCCGATCCCGCCATGATCAGTACGGCGATACCCAGTTCGACGAGAACGAGCGCGGCGTCGGAGGAAACCGCGGCAACGAGAGGAGTCATGGCCCCGATTCCAAGAGGCGGGCAGCGGAATCTATCTGCTCCGCAGTGCCCGCGAGGAGAACTACATCGCCGGGGACAAGCGGTCCAGCATCTGCAGCCGATATCGGCTTGCCATCCCTGACTACCCCGAGGCTCGTAGCTTCAGAGTCGACCGACGTTGCGGTCCGACCGTGGATCCACCATTTGTCGTCGATCTCTAGCCAGGTGACCACAAGGGTGCCGATCAGGAGACGGCTGGTTTCGCCGCTGAGCGGGGCCGAAGCGAGCAGGTCTGCCATCGCCTGGGCTTCACCTTCATCAAGGCTCATCATCTGCGCACACCGATCGGGATCGTCCTCTGCGTACACCAGCAGTTCCTTGACCCCTGAATGATGTGTGAGTACTCCTACATGACGGCCCGAGTTCGTCGCAAACGTGCTGCGCACCCCTACGCCGGGCAATTCGACATGTTCCACCGCCGACGACATCTTGGTTTCTCCTTTCGGCAACTCGTGTGACACCACCTGTTCGGTGCTCATCCGGTCTGCAGACGGGCGAGTCGACTGGCGCCTTGTCATCGCCGACAAGATCGTCCGCGCCGTCGTCGATGAAGCCTTTCAGATTTGGCGACTACCCGCGCTCATCCGTTCGCGGAGTCTGCATCGTATGTAAGACAATACACGATACCAATTACGTGCTATTGCTGTCATTGC
The DNA here is from genome assembly GCA_030066875.1 of Acidimicrobiia bacterium. Taxonomy (GTDB): domain Bacteria; phylum Actinomycetota; class Acidimicrobiia; order Spongiisociales; family UBA5794; genus JAAETI01. The sequence continues at coordinate 3,651 of JASJAS010000161.1, forward strand.
GGAAGGCTATCCAGAGGAGCGGATCATGAGTGAGTTCAAGAACGTCTTGGTTGTGACTGCCGAGGATGCAATCACAACACGCTCCCTAATAGAGGCTGCGGCGTCCCTCTCCCATGGCTCGAGTGGAGCGATAACTCTCTTCTCCGTCTTCGACAATGCCCGACGGCCGACCCGCCGACCCGCTGTTCCGCCTCTCGGCCGGGTGCGCGCCGCTGATCGAGTCTTCGACCTTGGACCAAACATCGGCCATCTCGGATTACCAATCCACCACGAGGTCGGACGCGGTATCCCCCATCTGGAAGTGCTCGAGCGGATCTCGCTATACGGTCACGATCTGGTTGTCGTGGCCGGAGGAGCTCGAGCCGCAATGCCGGGCTTCAGCCGTCGTTCGATAGTCACCCATCTACTGCGGCGCAGCCCGGTACCCGTTCTGGTTCATCCGCGGGAAGCGATCTCTACTAGCGGAACTGTTGCCGTAGCAGTCGGCCCGGAGTGGGCGGAAGACAACGACGTTCTCCTCAACTCCTCGCTCCTAGACACGGCCGCTTCGCTTGCACGGTCTCGAGACAGTCGCCTCCACGTAATCCATGCTTGGCGGCTCGCAGGCGAGTCCATGATGAGAGGCCAGCGGCTGGCCTACGATGCAACCGACATCGAGCAGATGGCGAGCCTGGCACTACGGTCTGCCCAATCGGAGGTCGACGACGCGCTAGCAAGCGCTGACCTCGCAGGTGTGCAAACCCGTGTCCGGGTCGAAAAAGGCCACGCTCAGGACGTAATCACGGCCGAGCTCGATAGGGTGCGGCCGGATGTCTTGGTAATGGGCACGATGGCCCGGCGTGGCGTTTCGGGCGTGATTGTTGGTAACACTGCGGAACGGGTCGTGAGCCGAGCGACCAGTCCGGTGCTTGTCCTCAAGCCGGAGGGCTCGTCGACTCCGCATCGCATGCTGGAAGAGTGGAGTCCCGCCCTGTTGCCGTATTAGCCGAGCGCCATCTCGCTCCCGGGCCCTGACAGAGCCCGTTCAGCCGGCGCTATATCCCGAGATGATCGCGCGATGACGATGCCATTCCCCGCCGGATAGCATCGCGCTCACTGATGGATTCGCATTTGCGCAGCTCAACCAGCAGCAACCGCACCTTTGTGGCTGCGCTATCTGGTGCCCTTGTCATCTACTCGAGCACGGTCCATCTGATTCCACGATTCAACGTCCTCTACGTGCCCTTGAGCCTGGCCGGCGTTGCCCTACTTGGGTTCCTAGCGTGGCGGATGGGAATGGACCTCGAGGACTTGGCCCTAGAGCGATCTACTCAGCGAAACGGGCTCGCATGGGGTACCGGAGTCGCCGCGCTAGCCGTCGTCGCGCTTCTCTTCAGCATCGCAGTACCGGGCCTTCGTCCGCTATTTGATGACGCCCGCATCGCCGACATCGGGCCGGGTCTGGTCGCATACCGCGCCCTGATCCGTATTCCGCTGGGTACTGCTCTGTTTGAGGAGTTTGCCTTCCGTGGCGTGCTGTTCGGCGCCGGGTTGAAGATCTGGACCCTGCAGCGAGCAGCAGTCCTCAGCAGCCTGGTGTTTGGCCTTTGGCACGTCCGTCCCACCCACGACCTGCTCGTCGCCAACGACCTCGCTGAATCGACCCTTTCGCGGATCGCCCTACTGCTTGC
>JASJAS010000162.1 GCA_030066875.1 Acidimicrobiia bacterium
GTTCTCCGCGGTGTAGCCGCCATCCAAACGAAGATCACGCTGATACACGATGCCGCCCGCCCGCTCTTGTACGCACCGGCACTCAAGGACTGTCTGGAGAAGCTGCAGAACGGTGCGCGAATTGTCCATACGGCCACGCATCCATATGCGAGCATGCTCCTGACCACAGACGGTGGCCCTGTCAAGGGCGTGATTGAGCGCAACGAAATCGCCTACGGGATGTGTCCCGCCGCTTTCTACACTGAGGACCTTCGCGATGCATTCAGGATGGCGGCTGAGCGCGGCCTCTCGTATCGTGACGAAGCAGCCATGATGCATGCCCTCAGGCCCGATATCGTCATGGAGACGGTGCCAGGACATCGATCCGGATTCAAGCTGACGTACGCCGAAGACATGGAGATGTTGACGGTGTACAGACGCCATCTCGACTCGTAGCCCCGGCTGCCAAGCTCTAGTGCCTCGGAGCAGGGGCGCGGCCTCCCCTAGGACGCTGAGGACTTGTCGCGAGATCGGGTCCGAGTTCAGGAGGCCAGAAAGGCGCACAAGAGGGGATACGCACCGAGCTGTTCAACAAGATCGCTAACCAGTTTCTCGATGCGCGCTGCGCTGGACGATTCCGGTCGGGTCCTGTAGCCCAGCGCTGCAGTAGCGACTCGAGCGATAGCGTCGAGGGGAGAGCCGTGACTCGCGGACAGGCACATAGCGCCAGTGATGCGCTCGAATCGTCCGAATCTCCGCGAGACATCGCGCTCAAAGCGACTCACAGCGGCGGCAGTATGCTCATCGCTATCCGCGAGTAGGCCTGGGTGGAGTACGTGCCGACTCGGAGCTGACAGAGGCCCCAGGGTATAGGCTGAGAACGCTTGCGGCTGCCGTAGCGACAGCCTGCCTGACTGCCGGCTCCTCCCCAATCCAGATCTCACTATTACCTTTGATCATGTCCGTCTTCTGTTACCTGTGTTCGTCCTCGCAGGGCTGTTCGGGTGGTCGGCGGTAGCGAACACGAGCCCGGAAACGTAACCTGCCAATGCCGCCAAGAGGACGGCTTGGCCGAAGTCCTCCGCGAATAGCCATTCCCGGCTAATACCGGCGCCGGCGATGGCGTTGACCGGGCCGATGAACACGCCGGCTAGTGCGAACAGCACGACCAGAGCGCCTACCACCTGACGCTCGCCGGGTCTTGCCTTCAGCCACGCGGCCAGCAACAAGCCGAGCGCAGCCAACCCGAGCGTTCCGAAGAACAAACCGTTGTGCACAACGCCACCCGAGAGGGGCAGCAATGCCGTGAGAGGCTCAGCGACGGTATCGACCACCTCATCAGCGATTTCTGAATCCGCCAACAGCGAGGCAACCGCCAGCAGTCCAGCCAGACCGGCCAGTAGCCACATGCTGAAGCTGCGGGTACGACCGGCGACGGCAGCCAGGCCGGCCGCAGCCACCACCTTGCCGGCCAAAGTCACCAGCTCGAGGGGCACCGGGCGACGTTCGAGCGCCGACGCATAGTCGTATGCGGCTGCCGCCAACACTGCGGCGCCGAGCAGCGCCGCCACTCCCACGGCGACACGGAACGATGTGCCGCGCAGCCTCCAAGACACGGCGCGGTCGCTCTGTACGGACGAAGACACGGGGTCAACGTAGCCCTGATCCGCTTCCGGGGCAGGGGCTATCGCCCACTATGGTCCAGCCCTATGCACATCACCCTTCCCGACTACGACGGTGGCTCGCTGGTCAACCTCATCTCCGAAATCGAGCATCGTCTCATTGGCTCGGCGCCGTCGCCGCGACTGCACGCACACTTGGCGGAGCACATTCCCGACGCCGAGACCTACGTGTTGTGTCTCTTCGACGGGCTCGGGGCGGGCCAGCTCGACCACCCGGTTGCGGTCCCGTTGCAGGACTCGCTGCAGGCCGCCGTCGACTGCCCGTTTCCGGCCACCACCACGGTCTCACTGTCTGTGCTCGCCACAGGACTCCCCCCCTCGCAACATGGCCTGTTGGGGTATCAGGCCTGGATTCCCGAGCTCGAGGTGGTCGCCAACACACTCCAGTGGACGACACTGTGGGGAGATCCACTCGACTACGAGCTGGAGCCGGTGCTTCCAGCGCCCAACTTGGCGGAACGGCTCGGCGCCGCCGGGGTGGAGACGATCACCATCCAGCCGGGCAACTTCCTCCAGACCAACCTCACCAAGGTGTTGTTCAGGGGCAACCGTTTCGAGGGCATCTGGACGCTGCAGGAATGGGTGGATGCAACGGTGCAGCTGGCCGCCCAACCCAACCGTCTCGTCGTCGCCTATCTGCCTCACGTGGACGTTGCCGCCCACGTCAGCGGGCAGGAGTCCGAGGAATACGCAGAGGCGCTCGGCGCCGTAGCCGCCGCCTGGGAAAGCGTCGTCAACCGGCTGCCCCAAGGTGCAGTGGCGCTGGCGACGGCCGACCACGGCCACATCGACTTCCCGCCCCACAAGCAGGTCAAGATCGACAAGGAGGACCACGAAGGCCGCGTCTTCTACGGCGACGGGCGCGCCATGTTCGTCAAGGGTGAGGGGGCATCGCTCGCCGCAAAACTGCCGGCAACGTGGGTACCGGTCGAGGAGATGGCGCACTGGTGGGGTCCCGGGCCTCACCACCCGCAGTTCTGGGAGCGGGCACCGGACGGGGTGTTGGTAGCCGACGACGATGTGCTCCTGCTGCATCGCTTCTCCAACAGCCGGCTCATCGGCAACCACGGTGCGCTTACGGATGCGGAGCGGATGATCCCCTTGCTGGTGGGCTCGGGAGAATAGGGAGTGGGTTCCGTCTCTGCCGCCTTCAATCGCCTGCGTCGCATGAACTGGTCGCAGCGGCGGGCTCTACTGTTCGCCCTGGTGGCGCTGCCGTTGGCGACGCTGTCGCTGCGGGTCCTTGGCCTGAAGCGCACGATGGGAGTAGTGCCGCCTACCCGTTCCGGAAAGAGCCTCGGCTCGAGCGAGGATCAGTTCAACGACGCACGACGGCTCGCATACCTGGTCGGCTTGGCCGCCCGGCGCGGCATCGGCCGGCCCAACTGTTTGTCTCGGTCGGTGGTTCTGTGGTCGCTGCTGCGACGGCGTGGTTTGGCCGGCGAGATCCGCCTCGGTGTCAGGGGTGGAAACGGAACCACTCCCTTGTTTCACGCCTGGGTCGAATACGACGGTGCCGTGATCAACGACGTGCCGGATGTTGCGGAGCGTTACAGCCCGTTTGCCGGGACCATCGAGCCGGGACGAGACCGGTTGGAGTAGCGTTGCCAGCCACCCCTCGGTCACTTCCCCTCAGGGACAGGGAAGCAGCTGCCGATATCGCATTGCGCGCACAGAAAGGTGAATCTCAATGCGCCGCTTCATTCCGCTCGTTCTTATCGTCCTCGTAATCGCGGCCTGCACTGCCTCGGACGGCGATGACGAGGCGATTGCAGCCGAAACCACCGCAGCCGACACCAGCGCGCCCGAAACCACCGCTGCGGAGACAACAACCACTACGACAACGGAAGCGCCGACTACGACCACTGGCGCGTCGACCCCCGACGAGCCCGGCAACGGTGGCGCCGCCTTCGAACCTCTCCCAGGCACTCCCCCTGCAGTGTTTGACTCATTCGTTTCGACACTCACCGTTTCCATGGGCTTCGATGACGCCGCCATCGAGGTCACCGGGGAAGGCACCTGGGCAGGCGACGTCTTCGAATGCAGTGTCACCATGAGCATTGGCGGGTTGGGACTCTCCCAAGCCGTCATCGCCACTCCCGATACGCTCTGGCTCGACACCGGATCCGGCTTCGAGGAAGCCGGGCTGTTCGGGCCCGCCCAGGACGTGGTTTCCACCTGCCCCGCCTCACCCCTGTTCTGGGGCGACTTCACCGCCGAGGATTTCGGCAGGGCAGTCGGCGACACCGAAGACTTCGCCGGCCGGCAAGCGGTCAAGCTCGACCTCACCGAGGTGCTCGGCCTGGCAGGGGGCATGGGGATGATCCCCGACATCGAGGACGCCGTTATCAACTCGATGGTCATGTGGGTAGACGAGGAAACCAACGTGGTGCTCGGACTGTTTGCCGACGTTGAACTCGATTCAGCCGCCCTCGGCGACTTCGGCGTGCCCGGCTCCGAACCCGCCGATGCTGTGGCCATGGTCATGGAGCTGCGCGTAGAACAGGTCAACGACCCGACGCTCGACGTAGCTATCCCCGGCTAGTCGAGGCGAGCCGCGCTGCCGGATAGCTTCGACAGATCGGCCGCGTAGAGGAAACACGTCACGGCACGGTCACCGTTGGCCCAACTCTCCGCCGTTGGGGTGAAGAACGCATAGTCCAACCGTGAATCCGTATACGACTCCGCCACATAGGCCTCGAACGGATCCAGGCAGGCGTCATAGGCGAAGGTGCTCAACACCTCGTCACCCGGAAACAGTGTCTCTTGCACTTGCAGGTTGGCGTAGACCTCGTTGTCGTGAGGCTCCGCGCAGTCCATCAAGTCGAGTTCGAAGACGATGAGTTCAGTCGGATCATTGAAGCAATCGCCAACGGCGATATCGGCAATGCTGGTGGAACCGCCACCACACCCGGCCGTCAACGCAGCAAGCAGCACAACCACGGCAGACAGACGTCGCATCGGCCCACCGTAGCCCCATCGCCGCCTTCCATGGCATCATGAACCACACCGATGAGCACCCTACCCACCCCAACGGAGTCACTGCGGGCCAACGCCAGCAGCGAGCTGTATGTGAAATCGCGCCGGACCCGCCAGCGCTTCATGCCGATGCTCCTGGCAAACATCGAGCAGTCCCTTGCAGGGTTCGATGCCGTCTTCGAACGCCACGGCCACCACGAGTTTGAGATTCGCACCAACGACCTCGACGCCGCCGGTCCGATTGTCGCCCGGGTCTTCGGTATCGATAGGGTCGACCGGGTCACCCATATCGAAGCACCATCGCTCGACGAGCTTGCCGGCAACGTCCGTGATCTGGTTGGCGAGCGGGTCGCCGGCAAAACCTTTGCGATCCGGGTGCGCCGCTCTGGTAGCCACGATTGGAAGTCCAAGGACGCAGAGATTGTCCTTGGCGACGCGCTCATCGCCCGCTCCGCCGGGGTCGACCTATCCAATCCCGAAGTCACCGTGCGCGTCCGGATCGAGGGCACCACGGCAGCAGTCGTGTCCAAGTCTTGGCAAGGTCCCGCCGGACTCCCGGTGGGTTCGCAATCGCCCGCACTGGTGCTGCTATCGGGCGGCATCGACTCGCCCGTTGCCGCCTGGATGATGATGCGCCGCGGCTGCCCGGTAGACATGGTGCACTTCCAGCTGGAGTGCAACCAGGCCGACCACGCCCTCGCCGTGGGCCACGAACTGGCAATGCGTTGGGGTCACGGCGCCGGCGTCACCTTCCACGTCATCGACTTCGAGCCGATCAAGAAGGAGATCAGCGCAGCTGTACACCCCCGTCT
>JASJAS010000046.1 GCA_030066875.1 Acidimicrobiia bacterium
AAATGCTGGACCGCCTGGATTCACTTGCGGACACCCCCGATCGGCTGACGAGCGACGCATATCCGTTCGTGCTCGCTGCCGGGGAGCGGCGCTCCTTCACGGCCAACACCATCTTCCGCGACCCCGATTGGCGAAAGCGGGATCGGGAGGGTGCGCTGCGAATGAGCCCCGCCGACGCAGATCGGCTTGCCATCGAAGACGGCGATCGGGTGCGGGTTGTCACCCAACGAGGGTCGGTCGAAGCCGTGGTGACGGTGTCCGACACCATGCGGGACGGGCACATCAGCCTGCCAAACGGACTCGGTGTCGATTATCCGGATGACGCCGGCGGATCGACGACGGCTGGGGCGGCCACTAATGAGCTCACCTGGTCCGAGCTTCGCGATGATTTCGCCGGGACACCATGGCACAAACACGTTCCGGCAAGGGTCGAGGTCCCAAGCTAGGTAACCGCTGACCGGACGTCCGAAGGTCTCCGGGTACTCACCCGGTGCTCCTGATCGGTGACATCTCAGCGTTCTCCTCGATCGCTAGCTACTCCAACTCCCTCACGTAGGTGTGTGATGTCTTCTGGTGCACAAATCCGAGTGCCGGGTAGAAGTCATGCGCACCGTCCCGCACCACATTCGACCGCACATAGAGCGTGGTGTGGCCCTGCCGACGCGCCCATTCGCTTATCGCGTCAACCAGTTGTCCACCGATGCCCTCGCCGCGCCTTTCGTCGTCAACAACGAGCCCGCCGATCTCGAGAACCCGCCTCTCCTGGAACAGGACTCGATCGAGTGCGTGGATCCAGCCAACGATGAGGCTCGATTCCTCGGCCACGAACGCAACCGCCTGCTGGTCTCCGACGACCAACTCGAACCTTTCGGCAACTTCTGCTGTGGTGACGTCGTACCCCAGTTGCACTGTCAGAGCGGCAACCGTCGGGACATCTTCGGCCCTCATCGGGCGCACAGCAAGAGCCATGCCGGGGAGGCTAACGGGTGCTGCCTCCCGAGGTACGCCTAGGCCGACACCAGCATGGGCTCAGGCAAGGTCGACACGACCGGCCCCTTCTTGGTGATGAGCACGGTGTGCTCCCAGTGGGCGGACAGCTTCCCGTCGCCGGTGACCACTGTCCAGCCGTCATCGAGCACCTTGGTTTCCGCAGTACCAAGGTTGAACATCGGTTCGATGGCGATTGCCATTCCCGGCTTCAGTTTCAGGCCCTTGCCCGGCTTGCCGTAGTTAGGTACGTCGGGTGCCTCGTGCATCTGCCGGCCGATTCCGTGGCCGATGTACTCCCTCACCACACCGTATCCGTGCGGTGCCGCTACTGCCGAGATGGCTGCCCCGACGTCACCGAGGCGGTTGCCCGGCTGCGACGCGGCGATCCCCGCCCAGAGGCCTTCCTCGGTGACCTTGATCAGCTCGGCGACCGGTTCGGGCACCTCCCCAATCGCCATGGTGAAAGCCGCATCGCCATGCCAGCCGTCGTAGATCGCTCCGGCATCGACCGAGAGAACGTCTCCATCCTGCAGTTTGTAGCGATCCGGGATACCGTGCACGATCACCTCGTTGGGTGATGTGCAAATCGAAGCCGGGAACCCGTGATAGCCGAGAAACGATGGACGACAGTCGGCGTTGCGAATCACTTCATGCGCGATAGCGTCGAGTTCGAGCATGGTGACACCAGGAGCCGCGGCCTCGCGGACCGCGGCGTGCACATCGGCCACCACCGCTCCGGCGATCTTCATCTTCTCGAAGTCCGCCGACGACTTCATCGTCATGAAGCGACCGCTCATTATTCGACGGCTAGTGCCAGCGCGACCCGGGAGGTCACCTCGTCGATACCGCCGAATCCATCGACCACATAGACGTGGACCCCGGTATCGCGGTAGTAGTCGCTGAGAGGGGCAGTCTCCTCCCAGTAGATCGCGAGCCGCCGGGAAATGCCCTCTTCGGTGTCATCAGCACGACCCTCGGCCTCGGCACGCAGCAGCATCCGCTTCATCAGTTCTTCATGAGGAACGTCGAGCTGCACCAATCCGTCGAGCGGGTTCTCGAGCACGCCGTCGAGAGCCCGTGCCTGGGAGACATTGCGGGGGAAACCGTCTAGCAGGTAGCCGCATTGGGCATCGGGCTGAGACAACCGTTCCCCCACCATCGCGACCACCAGGTCGTCGGGAACCAGATCGCCGGCCTGCATGATGGCGTCGGCCCGCTTCCCCAGCTCGGTCCCGTCGGCCACAGCCTGTCGCAACATCTCACCCGTAGAGATGTGCGGGACCCCCATTAGGCGGGCGAGTCGCGCCGCCTGAGTGCCTTTACCCGAGCCTTGCGGTCCAAGAAAGATGAGGCGGAGGCCCATTGGTGCTCCTTCCTGACGTTGGTGACTTTGCTCGCCGCAATCCTAAAGACTCTCCCCGCCCCCCGATTCTGGCGTCCGAACCCGGAACATATTCCGTTTTCTGACGCCAAAGCGCAGGGGGGACCCGCGCTTCCTCTAGGACAGGAAACCCTCATAGTTGCGCATCATCAGCTGGCTCTCGATCTGTTTCATGGTCTCCAGCGCCACACCGGAAACGATGAGGATCGAAACACCGCTCAGCCCGACCGGAATATCGAAGAGGTAGCCGAGGAACGACGGCAGCACGGCGACAAGAGCCAGGTAGAGCGAACCCGGGAGGGTGATTCGATTGAGGATGTGCTCGAGATGCCGCACCGTCGCACGCCCCGGGCGAATCCCGGGAATGAATCCACCCTGGCGCTGGATGGTCTCCGCTTGGCGCTCGGGATCGAACTGGATTGCGGTATAGAAGTACGTGAAGAACACAACGAGGACGCCCAGCATCAGGATGTAAGGCAGCGTCGGCGCCAATGCCCCGGTGCCTGCCGACAGCAGATTGTCGTTGATCCAGTTACGCACGGTTTCGCCCCAACCCGACGAAGGAATCGACGAGGAAACCAGCACCGGGAAGTACATGATGCTGGTAGCGAAGATCACTGGGATGACACCAGCCATGTTGACCTTGAGCGGGATGTAGGTGCTCTGCCCGCCAAGTACCTTGCGGCCCCTGACTCGGCGGGAGAACTGAATGGGGATACGCCGTTGTCCCTGGTCGATGAAGATGATCCCGATCGTGAGCGCAAGCATCACCGCGCTGACGGTGACAAACTCGTAGGTCTGAGAGTTGGACCACAGGATGCCGAACTGGCTGGGTAACTGGCTGACGATGCTGACGAAGATGATCAGCGACATGCCGTTGCCGATGCCACGTTGGGTGATCAACTCGCCGAGCCACATGATCAGCGCCGTCCCCGCGGTCATCGTGATGATGATCGTCAGAACATTGCGCAGGTTGTAGTCCGGGACCAGGTCGACCCCGTTGAAGAACGACCCGTTATGGAAGAGGAACGTGAAGCTGGTCGACTGGATCAGTGCGATTGCTACCGTCAGGTAGCGAGTCCACTGGGTGATGACCTTGCGGCCGGTCTCACCTTCTTCCTGCAGCGATTGCAGCTTGGGGATGACCACGGCCAGAAGCTGCATGATGATGGACGCCGTGATGTAGGGCATGATGCCGAGCGAGAACACCGAGAGGTTCTCGATAGCACCGCCGCTGAAGAGGTTGAGCAGGCCAATGAAGCCACTCTGCTCGGCCGCGTCGCGGGCATCAACGAGCCGATCCAGGTCGATTCCCGGTACGGGAATCGCCGCCCCCAGCCGGTAGATCGCAAAGATCATCAGCGTGAACAGGATCTTGTTCCGGAGATCCTTGATCCGGAACATGTTTCGGAAAACGGACAGCATTTGCGATTTACCTCTGGGGGGACGTTAGCGGCTTGTTGAAGTACGGAGGTCCAGTAGCACCTACTTCACAACCTCCACGGAGCCGCCGGCAGCTTTGATCTTCTCGACGGCCCCGAGACTGAAAGAGTGCGCATGGACCGTCAGGGCACGATCGATCTCACCCTCGCCGAGGATCTTGATCGGGCCCCGCTTCTTGGCGAGTCCCCGGGTGCGCAAATCGTCAGGCGTGATCGTTGAACCGGCATCGAACTCTGAAAGCCGCTCCACGTTCACCACGGCAAAAACGACCTTGTTCCGGTTCTTGAAGCCCTTCAGCTTCGGCAGACGCCGCTGCATCGGCATCTGGCCGCCCTCGAACCCGGGACGGACCTTGCTGCGAGCCTTCTGACCCTTGGTGCCACGACCGGCCGTTTTTCCACGCCGACCGGCTTCGCCGCGCCCGACGCGGATCTTCCGTTTCTTCGAGCCCGGTGCGGGCCGGAGATGATGCAACTTCATCAGATTTCCTCCACGTCAAGCAGGTGCCTGGCGCGATGGACCAACCCGCGCACATCGGGTGTATCGGGGCGCTCCACAGACTGGCGGATCTTGCGCAGGCCGAGCGTCTCTACCGTCGCCTTGGTCTTCGGCTTCTCCCCTATGGTGCTCTTCACCAGGGTGATCTTGAGCGTCTTTGCCATTAGTTCTTCCCGACCTCGGTCCTCATCAGCTCTGCCGAGTTGTAGGCGGCCAGTAGCGCGGGCGGGAAGATTTCCTCGGGTCGCTTGCCCCGGGCCTTGGCGACTTCGTCGGGACGTTGCTGTCCGAGCAGGGCCCCCATCGTTGCCTTTGCCACGTTGACGTGGGTCGGCGAGCCCTGCGACTTGGCGAGCACGTCACGGATCCCGGCGGCTTCGAGGATCTGCCGAACGGCACCACCGGCGATGACTCCGGTACCGGGTGCGGCCGGTTTCAGCAGTACGCGTGAAGCTCCGTGCACGCCGGTGATCGAGTGGATGATCGTCTGACCGGCCATCGGTACAGCCACCATGTCCTTGCGAGCCAACTCCATACCCTTCTGGATGGCGGTCGGAACCTCTTTGGCCTTGCCGTACCCGATACCCACCTTGCCCTTGCCGTCGCCGACGGTGACGAGTGCGGTGAACGAGAACCGGCGTCCACCTTTCACAACCTTGGCTACGCGGTTGATTGCGATGACCCGCTCGTCGAACTCGGGCACCTCGCGCGGCCGCTCGCGCCGCCGCCCACGGTCCTGGCCGCGCCGTTCTTGTCCGCGCCCACGATCCTGGGGTCCGCGCCCGCTGTCCTGGGGTTTCTGTGTCGTCACCGCGTACTCCTGTTTCTTTCTAGAACTTGAGGCCGCTCTCGCGAGCAGCATCGGCCAGGGCCTTCACCCTGCCGTGATAGGGGAACCCGCCGCGATCGAAGACGACGCTATCGATACCTGCCTTGCCGGCGCGGGCAGCCACGAGCTTGCCCACTTCGGCGGCGGTGTCAGTGGTAAGGGTCTTCTTCCGCAGTTTCTTCTCTTGGGAAGACGCAGCCGCCAGGGTCCGGCCGGCATCGTCATCGATGATTTGAGCGTATATGTATCGGTTGCTCCGGAACACGGCGAGGCGGGGCTGGTCAGCGTTGCCGTAGATGTTCTTACGCACGCGCGCGTGACGGCGCCGCCGTGCATCTGTCCTCGTGCCTCTCATGCCGTGACTCCCGCCTTGCCTGCCTTGCGCCGCACGTACTCACCGACGTACCGGATGCCCTTGCCTTTATAGGGCTCGGGGGGCCGTACCTTGCGAATGTCGGCGGCGACCTGACCGACGAGTTGCTTGTCGATCCCGCTGACGCTGATTCTCGTGGTCTCAGGCACCTCGAAGTCGATTCCGGCTGGAGCCTCGATCCGAACCGGGTGCGAGAACCCGACCAGAAGTTCTAGTGCTTTGCCCTTGAGCGAGGCGCGGTAGCCGACCCCAACCATCTCGAGGTCCTTCTTGTAGCCCTCCGAGACTCCAACGACCATGTTGTTGAGCAAGGCTCGGCTCAAGCCGTGGAGGGCACGGGTGTCGCGTTCATCGTTGGCCCGCGATACCTCGACACTTCCCTCCTCGACGCTGAACGAGATGCGCGAGTCGAACGTACGCTCCAGGGTGCCTTTGGCTCCTTTGACCGTGACCTGAGTCCCGTTGATCTTGACCTCGACACCGCTGGGTAGCGGCACCGGGCTGTTACCTATCCGGCTCATGCGTCACCAAACCTCACAAAGGATTTCGCCACCGACATTGCGCCGGCGTGCTTCGCGGTCGGTGAGCAAACCGTCGGATGTCGACACGATGGCCACACCGATCCCACCTCGAACCCGCTCCAGGTCGGCAGCCCCCTTGTAAACCCGGCGACCCGGTCGGGAGACACGTTGCAGGCCTTGCAGGACACGATCACGATCGTTCTGGTAGCGGAGGGATACTGTGAGCTTCTTGCCCACATTGGCGTCGTCGACGCTATAGCCGTCGACATAGCCTTCGGCAGCCAGAATCTTGGCGATCTCTTCTTTGAGCTTTGACGACGGCATCGACACCCGCGGCTGCAACGCCAGGTTGGCGTTGCGGATCCGAGTGAGCATGTCGGCGATTGGATCCGTATGCATTACCAAGACGCCTTTCTCACACCGGGGAGCTCGCCACGATGAGCCAACTCGCGCACGCAGATGCGGCACATCCCAAACTTGCGCATGTAGGCGCGGGGACGACCGCAACGTCGGCAGCGGTTGTAAGCGCGCGAAGAGAACTTCGGCTTACGGTTGGCCTTGGCGATCATTGATTTCTTCGCCATCACACACCTGCCTGTTGTTGTCGGAAGGGGAAACCGAACGCGTCGAGGAGCGCCTTGCCCCGTTCGTCGTCGTCGGCCGATGTCACGAACGTGATGTCCATGCCCCGTACCTTCTGAACCTTGTCGTAGTTGATCTCCGGGAAGATCAGCTGCTCATCGACACCGAAGCTGTAGTTGCCCCTGCCGTCGAAGCCCTTGGGGCTCAGACCACGGAAGTCGCGAATACGAGGAATCGCCGCCGATACGAGCCTGTCGAAGAACTCCCACATACGCGGACCGCGCAGCGTCACAGAGGCTCCGACGGGCAAGCCTTCGCGCAACTTGAAGTTGGCGATTGACTTGCGGGCGCGGTTCACCCGGGGATGCTGGCCGGTGATGACGCGCAGGTCTTCAACGGCGCCGTTGATCAGCTTGCCGTCCTGGACAACGTCGCCGACTCCCATGTTGACCACGATCTTCACCATGCGGGGGACCTGCATGACGTTGTCGAGTCCGAGTTGTTCCTTGAGGGCGTCGCGAATCTCGCCGTCGTATTGCTCTTTGAGGCGAGGAATCATCCGAGATCCCTCCCACACTTGCGACACACCCGGTACTTGCGTCCCTCGTCGTCCCGCCGGGCTCCGATCTTGGTCGGGCCGCAATCCGGACAGACGATCATCACGTTGGAGACATCAATGGGCATGTCCTTGTCGATGATCCCGCCCTGCATCGTCTGGCCCTGGGGCCGCTGGTGACGCTTTGCGGTGGAGACGCCTTCGACAATGACCCGGTTCTTGGATGCGATCACGCGAGCCACTTTGCTCTCGGTGCCCTTGTCCTTGCCGGAGATGACTACAACGGTGTCGCCCGCTTTGAGCTTCATCACAACACCTCCGGAGCCATTGAGACGATCCGCATGAATTTCTTGTCGCGCAGTTCGCGCCCGACCGGGCCGAAGATGCGCGTTCCCCTTGCCTGCTGCTGATCGTTGATGATCACGCAGGCGTTGTCATCGAACCGGATGTAGGTGCCGTCCTTGCGGCGGCTTTCCTTGCGAGTTCGCACGACGACAGCCTTGACGATGTCGCCCTTCTTGACGCCGCCCCCGGGGATCGCGTCCTTGACGGTCCCGACGATGGTGTCGCCGAGACCCGCGTAGCGGCGCGCCGAGCCTCCAAGCACGCGGATACAGAGAAGCTCTCTCGCTCCGCTGTTGTCCGCGACCTTGAGTCGGGTCTCTTGCTGAATCATCGGGCTCTCTCCACTATTTCGCTGACGCGCCAGCGCTTCGTCTTCGACAGGGGCCGGGTTTCGACGATCCGAACTGTGTCACCAAGATGCGCGTCGTTCTGCTCGTCGTGAGCGTGGAACTTCGACCGCACCCGCACGGTCTTGCCGTACTTGGCGTGCCGTTTCGAATCGACGACCTCCACGGTAACGGTCTTATCCCGAACATCCGAAATCACAACTCCGACCCGGGTCTTTCTGCGCCCTCGGTCCTCCGAGGCTCGTTCAGTCATCACGCATCCTCCTGAAGACGCTCCCAGGCAGCGATCTCTTGCTCGCGGATGACCGTGTTGATCCGTGCCACCTCGCGCCTGAGTTGGCGCAGGCGACTCGTGTTGTCGAGCTGGTTTGTTGCCATCTGGAATCGAAGGTTGAACAGTTCTTCTTTTGCTTCATCTAGCTTCTCGGCGAGCTCGGCTGCGTCGAGTGCTCTGAGGTCGAGCGCCTTCATCAGTCCTCCCGCCTAACGAACTTTGTCTTGATCGGAAGCTTGTTGCCGGCAAGTCGCATCGCTTCGCGTGCCAGGTTCTCGTCGACGCCGGCCAACTCGAACATGACACGTCCCGGCTTGACGACGGCAACCCAGAACTCAGGGTTGCCCTTTCCGGAGCCCATCCGGGTTTCCGCCGGCTTTTCGGTCACCGGCTTGTCGGGAAAGATGTTGATCCACACTTTTCCTCCGCGCTTGATCTTGCGAGTCATGGCAACACGAGCCGCTTCGATCTGCCGCGCAGTGATCCAACCCGGCTCTTGAGCCTGCAGGCCGTATTCGCCGAATGTGACCCGGGTGCCGCCCTTTGCCATGCCGGTCATCCGACCCTTTTGCACCTTGCGGTATTTGGTGCGCTTAGGCATCAGCATCGGGCTTCACCTCCTCGTCCTTCTCGGGTTCCTCGGCCTGCGCCTTTTCGGGGACGTCTGCAGCGGCCTCGACGGTTGTGGCATCGGCGACCTCTTCCGCGCCGGCCGGTTCTGCGGCTGCGGCGGTGTCTTCGGCTGTGTCTGCGGCCTGCTCTGTGACGACTTCGGTCGGCGTTTCTGGGACCGCGGTCTCGGACGGCTCGGTGGCAGTGGGCGGAGCATCGGCGAGGATTTCCTCGGCTTCAGACCGAGCCATCTCGAACGCATCCTTGGCGTCGGCCGTCGAGATCACCTCGGGGGTCTCCTCGGTGCGCTTGCCGCGCCGCTTGCCACCACCGGCCTCGATGAGGCGCTTGCCGCCACCGGCCTCGATGATGCGTCGCTGCGTGCCACCAGCGGCTTCTTCGGCCCGTGCCTTGGCGCTCTTACGCCGGCGCTGCGCCGGGCCACCAGCGGCAAGACGTGCCTCCGCTGCGATCTTCTCCCGGTTGGCCGCCAGAGAGGGGATGACCTCTCCCTTGTAGACCCAAACCTTGACACCGATGGCACCGACCGTGGTGCGCGCCGTTGCTTGGCCGTAGTCGATGTCGGCTCGCAGCGTATGCAGCGGAACTCGACCTTCCAGGTACCACTCGCGACGGCCCATGTCCGCACCGCCGAGCCTGCCGGAAGCTTGCACGCGGACACCCTCGGCGCCTGCCTTGAGTGCCGTCGATACGGCGCGTTTCATCGCGCGCCGGAAAGAAACCCGACCCTCGAGTTGGTCGGCAACACTGCGCGCCAGCAGAGCTGCATCGGTCTCGGCGTTCTGTACCTCGTTGACGTTGAACTTGACGATCTTGCCGGTCATCTTCTCGAGCCCGGCTCGTAGTCTCTCCGCTTCCGAACCGCCGCGACCGATGACGACGCCGGGGCGCGCGGTGTGCACGTCGACCTGGACTTTCTTGTCACCGATGCGTTCGATATCGATGCGAGAAACGGCGCCCCGCTTCAGCTCTTTTTGCAGATAACTGCGAACGTCCCAGTCTTCGTTCACGTGATCGGCATAGTCGATGTCCGAATACCAACGTGATTTCCAGTCGGTAACGATTCCGAGGCGGAAACCGTATGGGTGGATCTTCTGGCCCATTAGTGCTCCGCTCCTTCTAGTTCTTCTTCGTCGGCGAGAACGATCGTGATGTGGCTGGTGCGCTTGCGGATCCGGGTAGCCCGACCGCGGGCTCGCGGGCGCCACCGCTTGAGGGTCGGTCCCTCGTCGGCATACGCCTCGGAGATGAACAACTCATCGGCGTCGAGCGCAAAGTTGTGTTCTGCGTTGGCGACAGCAGACTCCAACACCTTCTTGATGGTCGGTGCGGCGCGCCGGTTGGTGAAATCGAGCGTTGCCCTGGCGTCTTCGACAGGCATGCCGCGCACGAGATCGAGGACCAGCCGCACCTTGTAGGGCGACTGCCGCACGTACTTAGCTTGAGCCCGAACCTTCATCGTCTCCTCACCGATTTCTCGCCGGCGTGCCCACGGAAGGTCCGGGTTTGGGCGAATTCGCCCAGCTTGTGACCAACCATGGATTCGCTGACGTATACCGGGACGTGTTTGCGGCCGTCGTGCACTGCAATCGTGTGCCCGACCATCTCGGGTGTGATGGTCGACCGGCGGCTCCACGTCCGGATCACTCGCTTTTCACCTTTGGCGTTCGCCGCCTCGACCTTCTTGATCAAGTGGTCGTCGACAAACGGCCCTTTCTTCAGGCTGCGTGCCATTAGCGACGCCCCTTCTTTGATCTACGACGGAGTCCGTCGCTTGCTACTGCGCAAGCACCCATCATCATCTCCGTCCCTTCTTGGACCGGCGACGGACGATGTACTTGTCGCTTGCCTTGTTCTTCTTGCGGGTGCGACCCTCCGGCTTGCCCCACGGGCTGACCGGGTGACGCCCACCCGAGCTACGGCCTTCACCACCACCGAGGGGGTGGTCGACCGGGTTCATTGCAACACCGCGCGACTGGGGGCGCTTGCCCTTCCAACGGTTGCGACCGGCCTTGCCGATCTTGACCAGCTCAGCATCGGGGTTACCCACCTGGCCGATGGTCGCCCGGCAATCCAGCTCTACTTGGCGCATCTCACCGGAAGGGAGGCGGAGCAGTGCGTAACCGCCTTCCTTCGACATCAACTGGATGGCGGTCCCGGCGGCACGACCCATCTTGGCTCCCCCGCCCGGACGCATCTCGACGGCATGCACCGTCGTGCCGGTTGGGATGTTGCGCAGCGGTAGTGCGTTGCCGATCCTGATCTCTGCTTTGGAACCGGACTCGACAATCGCGCCGGCCTCCAAGCCAAGCGGGCTGAGGATGTAGCGCTTCTCACCGTCGTGGTAGTGGAGCAGTGCAATCCGCGCGTTGCGGTTTGGGTCGTACTCGATACCGGCAACAGTGGCGGGCACCCCGTCCTTGTTGCGCCTGAAGTCGACGATGCGATAGCGACGCTTGTGCCCACCACCGCGGTGACGCGACGTGATGCGCCCATAGACGTTGCGACCTGAGGACCGCTTCTGCTTGTCGAGCAGGCTCTTCTCCGGTGTCGACTTGGTGACACTCTCGAAGTCGGACACGGTCTGGAACCGGCGACCCGGTGATGTCGGCTTTAGCTTCTTGACACCCATATCAGACCTCGAAAATGTCGATCGAACTGCCCACAGCCAGGGTGACCAACGCACGCTTGGTGTCAGGGCGCTTGCCCATCTTCCAACCGGTGCGCTTCACCTTGCCTCTGCGGTTGATTGTGTTGACCCGGGTTACCCGGACGTCGAAGATCTCGGCAATTGCCTGCTTGATCTCCGTCTTGTTGGCGCGCTTGTCGACCAGGAACGTGTACGTGTTGAAGTCCTGAATCAAGTCGTACGATTTTTCGGACACGACGGGCTCGAAGATGATGTCGCGCGGGTTCCTCTTCATGATTCGTCCTCAGACTGCGTTTCGTCGATGGTCTGCACCTGGGCGGCGTGCTCATCGGTTCCCCGCGGTGCGCTCTGGCCCAATTCCAGAGTCCCCTGGCTCATGACGACCGTGTCGGCCCAGAGCACGTCATAGGTGTTCGCCTGACCGACACTGCTGGCGATGACACCCTCGAGATTCCGAAATGACTTGATTGCGGTCGTCTCATGATCCTCGGCGAGTAGGAGGACCTTGCCTTCGATCCCCATCGCGTCGAGCAGACTCACGGCGTTCTTGGTCTTGGGTGCCTCCCAGACGTCGAAGCTCTCGACGACCTTGATTGCATCCGCGGCCGCCCGTGCCGACAGAGCGCTACGCAGCGCCAGGCGCTTCATCTTCTTGGGGGTGCGCTGGGAGTAGTCGCGTGGCTTGGGACCGTGGGCAACCCCGCCGCCGACCCACTGCGGAGAGCGGATAGAACCGTGGCGGGCGCGACCGAGACCCTTCTGGCGCCATGGCTTGCGGCCACCGCCGCGAACCTCGGACCGGGTCTTGGTCGAGTGGGTGCCGGCGCGAGCTGCTGCCAATTGCGCAGTCACCACCTGATGCATCACGGCCGTGTTCGGCTCGATACCGAAGATCTCGGGTCGGAGATCAACGGTGCCTTGCTTCTTGCCGTCGGCGCTGTAGAGATCAGCCGTCAGCTTGTCAGCCATTGCTCTTCACCGCCTCCCTCATCACCAGCACCGCCCCTTTGGGACCGGGAACGGATCCGCGCACCATGACAACGTTGCGCTCGGCGTCGATCTTCACGACATCGAGGTTCATCGTTGTTACCTTCTCGCCGCCGGCGCGACCCGGAAGCCGCTTGCCGCGGAAGACCCGTGCCGGTGTCGCACAAGCGCCGATGGCGCCGGGAGCGCGGTGCACCTTGTGGGCGCCGTGGCTGGCACCTTGGCCCTTGAAGTTGTGCCGTTCCATCACACCGGCAAAGCCTTTGCCCTTGGTTATGCCGGTGATGTCGGCCTTCTGGCCTTCGGCGAGCACGTCACCGATGCCGATTTCCTGGCCGAGCTCGAATTCGTCGGGGTTGTCTACGTGCACCTCGACGATGTGCTTGGCGGGCGGCGTGTTCGATTTGGCGAAATGACCAGCGGTTGCACGGTTGACCTGCTTGCTCGGCATCTCCTTGAAGGCGATTTGGACTGCCGAGTAGCCGTCGGTTCCGGCGCGCTTGATCTGAGTAACCCGAACCGGCCCAGCCTTGATGATGGTGACGGGGATGGCCCGCGCCTCATCATCGAAGATCTGAGTCATGCCCAGTTTCTCTCCGAGGATCGTGTTCACCTCTTGATCTCCACTTCTACGCCGGCGGGGAGATCGAGACGCATCAACGACTCAACGGTCTTGGGCGTTGGCTCCAAGATGTCGATGAGTCGCCGGTGAATGCGCATCTCGAAGTGCTCCCGGCTGGTCTTGTCTACGTGCGGTCCCCGGATTACGCAGTAGCGGTGGATCCGGGTCGGCAGCGGCACCGGACCCTTGATCTTCGCTTGGGTGCGAATCACGGTTTCTGCGATCTTGCGCGCTGACTCGTCGACGACCGAGTGGTCGTACGCCTTGAGTCGGATGCGGATCCGGTGTTCGTCTGCCATTGTCTTCTCTAGTCCTGTCTCTCAGCTCGAAGTTCCGCAGGAACCTCCAACGTGTCGGCCCTCGGGGCGGACGCGCTTTTACTTGGTGATCTTGGTTACACGACCGGCGCCGACGGTGCGGCCACCCTCACGAATCGCAAACCGCAAACCCTCATCCATCGCAATCGGCTTACCCAACACAACACTCATCTCAGTGTTATCCCCAGG
>JASJAS010000001.1 GCA_030066875.1 Acidimicrobiia bacterium
GGTCGGGGCGGGCTAGGCGTAGCCGAGTCCTTGGCTTGGCTAGCTCGCCTGCGAGCGCATGCGGCATCCTTACTCTCTGGCAAGAGTGAAGCATGGGCTTGATTCACGTTGACTTGCGCAAGTGGCCGGACCGACGGCACTGGCAGCTGAGAGCCGCGCAGCTGGGGGAGGACTCCCACGGTGTGTGGCTACATGCACCCGGCCGAACGGTGGCTCAACGCGGTCACGAACCGCCGCGGCCCTTGGAGGCAGGGTTTGTTGGCCTCATCCCGAGGAGCGAATGGTGGATCGTCGAGTTCTACTGGGACCATCCCCGCCACGAGGTCTACCTCAACGTAGGCACGCCCCCGCAGTGGGATGGCGACCGGATGACTCAGATCGATCTCGATCTGGACGTGGTGCGGTACCTCGATGGGTCGGTCGAGGTACTCGATGGCGACGAGTTCTCTCATCATCAGGTGAAGTACGAGTATCTCGACGACGTGGTGTCGGCAGCGCTGTCGGCCACGGAGCGGGCCGTCGAATTGCTCAAATCCCGTGCCGAGCCTTTCGGCTCCATAGCGATCGCCTGGATGGAACGAGCAGGCCACACCTAGCGCCGGCGCACACTAGGTTGGGCCGATGGTTGTCGTTCGATCCATGACAGCGGAGGATTCGCCGGCTGTGGCCCAACTAACTCGTCAACTTGGATACGAGGTGACGGGTGAAGAGATCGCCTATCGCTACGAGGCGATCTCCGGCGCACCAGGACCGGTTGTCCTTGTTGCCGAAAGCGACGGTCGGATCGTTGGCTGGGTCCAGGCGCTCGATCGAGTCTTGTTGCAATGGAAGCGGGTTCTCGAGATCGGTGGCCTCGTCATTGATCAAGACCGGCGCGGCGAGGGGATCGGAGCTCAGTTGGTCGATGCCGTCGCAGAATGGGCGCGCAACAACAACCACAGCACACTGTTTGTGCGGTCGAATGTGGTTCGGGAGGGTGCCCATGACTTCTACCCGGCGCTTGGGTTCTCGCACTGGAAGACGTCACACACGTACGTGATGGAACTTGAGTAGCTGGGCGGGCGGGCCAGATGTCGGCGTCGATCCTTAGGACCTAGCCCTCAGGCGGCCCTCGATAGCGCTGGGGAGCGATCAACTGCCGACAGCTGGGCGGACCTTCGTCCGTCAGCCTGAACCCGGCACCGTGGACCGCGACGTGGTGATGGAACCAGCACAACGTCGCCAGGTTTTCGGGGTCGTGGTCACCGCCGTTGGCTCGGTGCCGGATGTGGTGCGGTTGGAGCCGATAGCGGCTGTGACACCCTGCCACCGAGCAGCCCCCGTCTCTCCATGCGACGAACCGACGCACGGCCGGCGGGATGGTCCTGGTGTTGCCTGAGGCAATAGCGGGCTTGCCGTCCTGGAGCCCGACCAGTTGCACAGAGCCGCTGCACAGCAGCTCTTCGAGGGTGTTGGGACCGACTCTCGGGCCGTACTCAACCTCAGCGCCGAGTTCACCACCAGAGCCATTGGCAAGGTCCAGGTCGACGAAGACAACCCCTTCGGGTCCTCCAGCGGAGTCAACGCCGCCGTGGCTTCGGCTCAGCGAGTCCTGCGCCATCCCAACGAGGGCGTCGGCTTGGCGTTGTCCCTGCGTGAAGTGGCCCCCACCGGGAAGCTGGCGCATTTCATCGGCACGTTCGCTGAGAGCTTGGTCGACGATCCGTCCATCCTTTCCGGGAAGCTCTCCCCACATCCGCCACCGCGATTCGTCGAGCGACGGTTGGATGACAAAGTGGCGGTCGGCGAATACCCGGCGCTCATCATGGCGGTTCATCCGTCGGTACTTGTGGGTGAGCCGGGAAACTGCGGCCAGTTCGAGCTCGAAGCTCTTGTCGACGACAGACATCGGAGCCTCGGTCGCTTCGAGCCGCACCGTGGCCATGGCCCTTTCCAAAGACAGCCGGCCGGCAGCCAGTTCGTCGAACAGCCACGGATCGCGTCCAAGCCGGTTCGCCGCCGCTACCAACTCCTTGGCGGTGCCGGCGGGTATGTCGAGCCGGGTCGCCGTCCACTCCGCCATGGTGCGGGCTCCGGAGCGACTGGAGACACCCGCCCTTTCCAGCTGGTTGAGGATGACGAGTTGCCGAGCATGAAGCTTCGCCTGGTTGACCTTGATTTCGTCGAGCTCTGTTTGGAACTCGTCAACCAGCGAAAGATCGGCGAACAGCATGGTGACAACGTACGGGTTGGGTGTGACAGAAACGCGAACACAAGCGAGCCATCACGACGGGTGGTTGGCGTTCGAGACGTGCGTTTGGACGGCTGAGTCTTTCCGTCAGGTTGGGACCGGAAGAAGCCCTTCGGCCCTGGATGAAACTACCTGGGTCAGTGCAGGATCGGGATAGCGGAGCGAATCGAACGGGAGGAAGTAGCCGTGCAGTCGACACCGCCACCTGATTCGAACCCGATCAGCAGTGCCGAAAGCAAGCGCAATCGGGCGCCGTTGGTGTTTTCCGCTCTCGGAGTCATAACGGTCTTAGTTGCTGGGATCTGGTTGTTCACCCGCTCAGACGCCGGTGATGAGCCGGCCTCGTACACCACTACCTTCACAGAAAGCTGCGCCACGACCGGTACCTACGAGGACGGCTACGAGGTCTACAAGTGCGCAGAAACCTCACCCGATCCCCGGTGGGCGGGCACAGCGACACTCTGGTACTCGAGCACGGGGAATCGCTTTGAACTGGCCAACGAAGGTGGTACCTGGGCGGGAACCTCAGGTGCGGTTGGTGGAGGTTTGTACAGAGGCAGCGGATTGGGCTCAGGCGGCTACGAAGGACTTCAGTACACCTACGAAGGTCGACTGCCGACCTTCACCGTGACGGTTGAACCGATCCCTTAGTCCGCAGAAGGCGACCGGAGCTGGAGCATCGTGGATCAGTAAGGTCCTGGCCATGGATCCCGAGCTGACCGACACCCTTGTAGCCCTAGAGAAGCGACTGCACGAGCCAGCCGTTCGTCGTTCCGGGGGCGAAGTCGCAAAGCTACTCGCCGACTCCTTCGTCGAGATTGCCAGTTCGGGCAAGCTTTATACCCGGGGCGAGATCATCGAAGACCTGGCGACCGAAGACTCACGCCACATCGAAGCATCCGACTTCGCGGCAACACAACTCCACGCATCCGTGATCAAAGTCACCTACAAGACATCTACGAGTCATGGCGATGCGCGACGGGAGTCGATCTGGCTGCACACCGAAGATGGCTGGAAGGTCGTGTTCCACCGCGGGACTCCGGCCTGACGAACTAGGTCAGCGAACCCGCCAGGGTCGCCGCATCCGATCGGGCCTCTTGGAGCAGCTCAACGGCTTCATCCGAGCCGAGCCCGAACACTGCAGAAATGCGACTCGCCGTCGTTTCGGTCACCGCTGCCACCTCGCCGGGGCTTGACAGCGATGAGACCACCCGCACCACCGGGTACGCAGCCGTACCGTCCTCGGGCGAGCCTTCATCGGTGACGGCATCCCGCAGGGACTCGGGGAATCCCCACTCGTCGAAGAGCCAGCCGGCAACCGTCTTGTGGCTCCAGCCATAGGCGGCCATTTCCAGGTCAGCGAGTTCCCCGGCGCCGCTCTGCCAGTCGTTCAGGGTCTTGGAGTAGCCCGCCTTGTTGGCGACGAGCAGCGGAACAGCAATGTCCTCCAACAGTGCCGCAGAGAAGTTCTCGCTACTGCGTGATCGATCGACCCGTTTCGAAATCAACGCAGCGGCAGACGCTCGCCAGGCCGCGACCGTCCAGAAGCGATTCATATCGAATCCTGGTGCCGCCGTCGAAGAGACCGCACGGCTCGCGGCCAGTGAGATCAGCATGGACTCGAGGTGGTTGCGGCCAAACATGGTGACCGCCTGGGTGACACCGACGATCGGGTTGCGGGGTGCATAGGCCGCCGAATTGACGGTTGTCAGCAGACGCGCCGACAGTCCGGGATCGCGCCCCACCGTCTCCGCAACCTGGCGCAGATCGCAGTCGGGGGAGGAGACCTGCTCGATTGCCGCCGTCACCAGCGCAGGGATCGTCGGCAGTTCGACATCTCCGAGCACGCGGCGCAGATCACCGCCTGCCGCCTTCTCCTTAGAACGCTTCATCTTCAACACTGGTCGTACCCCTTCACTCTGCGCGCCTTCCCATCTTGGTGGCAAAGATGCTCAAGACTCCGCCCAGCATCACGTAGCCGATCACCACTTGGACCATCGCCATGATCTGGCCACCGGTTGAGGCCGGAAGTGCGTCGCCGTAACCCAGAGTCGTCATCGTGACAACGCTGTAGTAGAGCGGCGAGAGCGCGGTTTCGTAGTCCCCGTAGTCGATTTCGACGAATCCGTATCCAAAGGCGAAGAGGGCTGCGATGAGGGCAGTCCAAATGGCCCAGCGACCGAAGCTACGGCCGCAGTCCGAGGTGATCGACCAGATCTGATAAACGATTGAGTTCAGCCGGTTCTTGTGCTTGAACTCGTACAGGTAGTTCTGGTCCATGATCGTGCGGCGCACCATGTAGGCACCGGCGAAGTCGGCGTCGAGGATGTCGATGCCGATCCAGTCGGCAGACGAATAGCCGGTGACGGCCTTTACCCGAGAGCGGGAGAGGTCGGTATCGCGGAAGACGGCATGCTCGACATTGGATCTGGTTAGGTCGGCCCCGTTCATCCGCGCCTTGGAGAAGTCGGTGTGTACCAGCGTGGCTTCCTGGAAGCGGGCGCCTTCGAGATTGGCAGTCCTCAGATCGGCTCCGGTCAGATCGGCGTGGGAGAAGGTTGCATCGTTCAAGGTGGCATTGAAGAGGACAGCATTGGTCAGATTGGCCCTGCCCAGCATTGCGCTGAAGGCGTCGGCACCGGTGAGGTCTGCCCCGGTGAGGTCGGCACCGAGCAGTTGGGTCTCCTGCATGGCGGCATCCGCCAGGATGGCGTCCTTGAGGATGGCACCGTTGAGCCGGCAGTGGGAGAGGTTGGCTCCGGCGAGATCGGCACCGGTGAGATCCCTTCCGGAGAGGTCGATGCCGGTGAGATCCTCCCCAGCAAGGTAGGCACCCACGAGGTCGCCGTCGAGATCCACACCTTCGTCGTCGCCGAGGCTGGCTGCCAGCGCGGAAAGGCCCGGCAGGGCCTCTCGCTCATCGTGTTGTTCGATTTCGGCTGGGTACATCTGCGCCGCTTTGTCCGGTCGATCGCTGTTCGGCGGGGCTGCCGCTCACCGCTCCTGTCGGCCGAGGGGCGGAGGAGTTGAGCGACGGTCGAAATCCCTCTTGAACAGTGCCCCAACTTGGGTAACATCGCCGATACGGCAGCCCGTTTGACCGCACGGTGTCACGCGTGCGGAATTTGCTCACGCGTGCGCGAGTTCCTATAGTTGCCGTCCGGCCCAAGTCCGGGCCGGTAATTTCTTGTGGCTAAAAAAGACGACGTAATTGAGGTAATAGGCACCGTCGTCGAGCCTCTTCCGAACGCAATGTTCAGGGTGAAGCTCGACAACGGGCACGAGGTGTTGTGTCACATCTCGGGAAAGATGCGGATGCATTACATCCGGATCCTTCCCGGAGACAAGGTCCGCATCGAGATGTCGCCCTACGACCTCGAGCGCGGCAGGATCATTTATAGGTACCGATGAAGGTTTCAGCATCTGTCAAGAAGATGTGTGAGAAGTGCCGGGTAATACGCCGGCATGGACGCGTTTGGGTGATTTGCTCGAATCCGCGTCACAAGCAGCGTCAGGGGTAGAACTGTATGGCTCGTATTGCCGGAACCGATCTTCCTAGAGAGAAGCGTGTAGAGATCGGGCTCACCTACATCTACGGGGTGGGCCGGACAACCTCGCACCACATCCTCGATGACCTCAACATCGATCGGGGCACCGCGGTGCGCGACCTCACCGACAGCGAGGTCGTGAAGATCCGTCAATACATCGACGCCAACTTGACCGTTGAAGGTGATCTGCGCCGCGAAGTTGCTCAGAACATCAAGCGCAAGATCGAAATCGGGTCGTACCAGGGTTTTCGGCACCGCCGAGGCCTCCCGGTACGCGGGCAGCGCACCCACACAAATGCGCGTACTCGCAAGGGCAAAGCTGTTGCCATTGCGGGCAAGAAGAAGGTCACCAAGTAGCGGTCGCGGAGAGGTAGCAAGTGGCGAAGCCCCAGCAGCGCAGCCGGCGCAAGGTCAAGCGGAACATCACGCACGGCCAGGCGCACATCAAGGCGAGTTTCAACAACACCATCATCACCATCACCGACCAAGAGGGCCGGGTTCAGGCGTGGACCTCTGGCGGCTCGGTCGGGTTCAAGGGTTCGCGCAAGTCGACACCCTACGCGGCGCAGGTCGCAGCCGAGCAGGCAGCCCGCAAGGCGGGGGAGATGGGGATGCGCAAGCTCGACGTGATCGTTGCCGGCTCCGGGTCGGGTCGGGAGACCGCCATCCGCACCCTGCAGAACATGGGCATCGAGGTCACCGGGATCAAGGACGTCACCCCAATCCCGCACAACGGTTGCCGTCCCAAGAAGCGGAAGGGTAGGTAACCCCGCCAATGGCTCGCTACACAGGACCCCGCACCAAGCGCAGCCGGCGTGCCCGCCAGCTGCTGGATGAGAACAAGGCGAAATACTTCGACCGCCGGCCCTACCCACCGGGCGAACACGGTCGTGGACGCATCCGCGAGTCGCAATACCTCGTCCAGTTGCGCGAGAAGCAGAAACTACGCCACGTCTACGGAGTGCTGGAGAAGCAGTTCCGCCGCTACTACCAAGAGGCGAACCGCCGTTCGGGCATCACCGGCACCGCCCTGCTGCAGATCCTCGAGTGTCGCCTCGACAACGTGGTCTATCGCGCCGGTTTCGCGCGCACCCGTCCCCAGGCCCGTCAGCTCGTCAACCACGGCCACTTCCGGGTCAACGGCAAGAAGGTGGACATCCCCTCGTATCAGGTGCGGGTCGGCGACGTTGTTTCCGTGAAGGAACGCAGCAAGGAGACTTTTGCTGTTCAACACGCTATCGATACTCTTGATCGATCCGCACCCGAATGGCTCGATGTGGATGTCGACAAGCGTGCAGCCACCGTGTCCCTGGTTCCCAGCCGGGAGCAGATCGATACCGAGATCAAGGAACAGCTAGTCGTCGAGCTTTATTCGAAGTAGCCAGAAGAACGATTCGGAGGAGCAGAGCGTGCTCATCGTCCAGCGACCCCATATTGAAGAAGAGCAGCTGAGCGACAACCGGTCACGGTTTGTCGTCGAGCCGCTCGAGCCCGGCTTTGGCCACACGTTGGGTAATACCCTTCGCCGGGCCCTGCTGGCGCGTATCCCCGGTGCCGCCATCACGTCTGTGCGGATCGAGGGAGTCCACCATGAGTTCTCGACCATCGAGGGCGTCGTTGAAGACGTTGTCGACTTCATTCTCAACTTGAAGCGTGTCGTCCTCCGCGTCGAAGCCGAAGGCTCACAGACTCTGTACCTATCGGCCAAGGGGGCCGGTGAGGTGACCGCGGGTGATCTCAAGGTTCCGGCGGGTGTCGAGGTCGTCAACACGGATCAGCATCTCGCAACGCTGTCGGCAACCGGCCAGCTCGAGGTAGAGCTGACCGCAGAGCGAGGCGTTGGGTACCGCAGTGCGGAGCGCAACAGCAAGACCGACACCATCGGGGTAATCCCGATCGACTCGATCTTCTCTCCGGTCCGCAAGGTTGCGTTCCGCATAGACGACACCCAGGTCGGCATGGTCACCAACTTCGACAAGCTGGTTCTCGACGTCGAGACCGACTCCTCGCTTTCACCCAGCGAGGCCGTTTCGTCAGCAGGCAAGACCCTGCGGGAGCTGCTCGGGCTGTTCGCCGACATGGACGAGGGTGAAGGCCTCGAGTTGGGCGATATCGTCACCGCAGAGTCCACCTCTCCGGATCTCGATCTGCCGATCGAAGCCCTCGACCTGTCTGAGCGTCCCCGCAACTGCCTGCGCCGTGCGCAGATTCAGACAGTCGGCGAGCTGGTTGAGAAGACCGAAGAAGAACTGCTGAACATCACCAACTTCGGGCAGAAGAGCCTCGAGGAAGTCGCTGCCAAGCTCGACGAGCTCGGCCTCTCTCTGACTCACGCTGGTGAATCTGTGGAGGGCGTCTGATGCCCAAACCGACGAAGGGCCCCCGACTCGGGGGGAGCCCATCGCATCAGCGCAAGATGCTCGCCAACCTGGCGGCGTCGCTAATCGAAGAAGAGCGCATCACGACCACCGCGGCACGGGCCAAGCAGCTTCGACCGTACGTGGAGAAGATGGTGACCAAGGCGCGACGCGGCGATCTGCATGCGCGCCGGTTGGTGCTGCGGAAGATCCAAGACGCCGAGGTCGTCACCAAACTCTTTGACGATGTCGGACCCCGCTACGCAGACCGTCCGGGTGGCTACACGCGGATCGTCAAGCTGGGACCTCGGCGTGGGGATGGCGCTGAGATGGCCATCATCGAGTTCGTTTAGCTCCTGGCTACGCCCCTGACCAATCTGCGCGACCTGCTGGAGCGGTATGACGCGCCCGAAGATGAAGCAGCGGATGTCGCCGCGGTCCGGGAACTCATCGCAGCAGGGCCCCGATCATTCGCAGCCGACCATTTCGAACCGGGTCATGTGACTGCGAGCGCTTTTGTGGTCGATCGCTCCGGAACCCGGCTCCTCCTGATCCACCACGCCAAGTTGGGGGAGTGGATGCAACCCGGCGGCCACGTCGATGACGGCGAGGATGTCCTGAACGCGGCCATCCGAGAGGTGCAAGAGGAAACGGGTGTCGTAGGCGTTCCGCGGGGTGACGGGGTGTTCGATGTGGACGTTCACCCGATTCCACCAAGCGGTGATCGCCCGGCGCACAAGCATTACGACGTCAGGTTCTTGCTCGAGGCTGTGAGCGAGGATCTCGTCGACTCAGACGAGGTGCTTGGAGTGCGCTGGGTGCCCCTTGCAGAGGTCGCGGCACTGTCTTCCGACTCGTCGGTGTTGCGTGCAGTAGCCAAGTTGCCGAAGTGGCTATCCGGTTCGGCGAGCTAACCCGACTTCCGCCGTTCTTGCGTACTTTGACGGGGTAGGAGGCAGCGCATGTCCGCAAGAACGATGGGAGCGATGGGCTAGGTACCGTCCTCCACCGCCAAGTAGAGGTTCATATCCCAGGTCGATTCTGGTTGATCGATCGGGGTCAGGACTTCCTCCAGACATGGCACACGATCGGTGTCAATTCGCAAGTCATGGTTGTCGCACCAATCGACGAGGTATTGCCAGGCGTCTCCGATGATGTCGAGCCCGTGGATCTGTACCTTCGCGTAGCGGCCGCCGGGAGGGTCCTTGAGATCGAGCCCCGGCGACGTCGGAACAGTCTCGTCCACCGTCATCCATTGTTCGTAGCCGTATGCAGCACGTTCTGGGGCAGGGTCGGGGTTGTTGAAGCCGAAGAATCGGTGCGTCTTGTCCCAAGGATCGATGCGCTGTTCCTTGGCAAACTCGAGGATTGCGTCCCACGCGTCGTATTCCGGCTCGGTCCCGTAGCCCCTTGCGGAGACCACGTGCATCGGCTCCAGATCGACCAACTCGACGTCGAGATCCAGCATGGCGCCTCCTCTCTCCCGTCAAAGGTACGCGCTCCTGGCGCCGAATGGGAACTAGATAGACAACCTACCTAGTATTAGATAGTATTGCTACATAGTGGCACAGCAGCAACAAGACATCGAGCAGCGCGCCGCGCAGTGGCTGAAGGGTGTGTTGGATCTCTGCGTTCTGGGCCTGCTACGTAATCGCGAAGCGTACGGCTATGAGCTGGCTCGGCGCCTCGAAGAGGCGGGGATGGGAGTCATCAAAGGAGGCACGCTCTACCCGATCCTCAATCGCCTGGAAACAGACGGGTACCTCTCCGTCGCATGGCGGTCCAGCGACCAGGGCCCCAATCGCAAGTACTACCGGCTTACGGCTGATGGCAAAGCCCTGCTCGACCATGCCGGCAAGGAGTGGACCTCGTTTGCCGAGACCACGGCCCAGCTCATAGCAGTCGAGGAGGTTGATGACCGATGACGGACGCGACCTGGGTCTACCTTGCACAGCTGGTGCGTTCTCTGCAGCAGGAAGGTGTGGATGGGCGCCGAATCGGTGAGATGGTGGTCGAGATCGAACAACACCTCGAGGACTCCGCGGCCGACCCGGTCTCGGAGTTCGGCCCACCGGCGCAACTAGCTCAGAGCCTCGCGCAGCGGCCCGGAACGCGGCGCCCGGGGTGGGTGCCCCCGCTCTGGCTTACCTACCTTGCGGTGACAACTCTCCTCCTCGTCGTCGTCCCGCTGCTCGCTCCATACGAATGGACCGACACAACGATCCCTGTCACGGCAGGAGCGGTCTCCTACGTGATCGTCTTTTCGACCGTCGTGTTCTGGTTTGGCTACAACGCGACGCGACGTCTTGACGGCCGTACCTGGCGAGCGCTCACGGGCTGGCGGTTCGCCCTCTCGGTGCTGGGGCTAGCGGTTGTGGTCTCCTTGCTCTTCAGTACCGGAAGCGAACGAACGCTGTTCGAGCTCCCCAAGGTCGAATACCTCGTCTTCGTGGCCATCGTCGGACCGGCCCTGATGTACGTGCTGATCCGGCATAACAACCCGGTCCGTTTTCCCGACAACGCGCAACACCTCAATCGTCTCAAGTGGGGCATCCTCGCCGGAAGGCCGCCGGCGGCGCCGGAGGTACTCGATCGCGATCGGTAGCCGCAGGCGTGCGCCAGCACGAAACTCGCGGGCTCGCAGTTCAACCGGAAGGTACTGATGCCTACCAGCGATGATGGACGTGGGTCTTGGCGTGGCGATCGTAGATGTCGGCAACAGCCGCCATGGTCTTGTTCGACAACTTGGCCAGGCCCGCCGCCGCGGCATTGTCGCGCACCTGAACCGAGTTCTTGGCTCCGGGGATGACCACTGCCACCTGTTCGAACATCAGGATCCAACGGAGGGCGAGTTGGGCCATCGTCGCACCTTCCGGAACCAGCGGCCGCAACTCTTCGACCGCCGCCAATCCCGTGTCGAAGTCGATGCCGGCAAACGTTTCCCCGACGTCAAAGGCCTCTCCGTGTCGGTTGTAGTTCCGGTGGTCCGAGGCGTCGAAGCGAGTTGCGGGAGACATCTTTCCCGTCAGCAGCCCGCTGGCTAGCGGGACCCGGACTACAACTCCGACTTCCCGCTTCGCAGCCTGTTCGAAGAAGAGCTCAGCCGGGCGCTGGCGGAAGATGTTGAAGATGATCTGCACTGTCTCGACAC
Source organism: Acidimicrobiia bacterium (assembly GCA_030066875.1). Lineage (GTDB taxonomy): Bacteria > Actinomycetota > Acidimicrobiia > Spongiisociales > UBA5794 > JAAETI01. Next base: position 11,287 of record JASJAS010000001.1, read on the forward strand.
CCGGGTATTCGATGGCTTTGAGGGCCTCCTCCACCCGTTCGACGCTCACGCCGTAGTGCCGGATCTTGCCGCGCCGCACCAGATCTTCGAGCCCGGCAAAGACCTCAGAGTGGTAGTAGACATCTGTCGGAGGGCAGTGGAGTTGCACCAGGTCGAGCGTTTCCGCACTCAGGTTGGCCAGGCTGCGGTCGACAAAACTTCGATGTTGGCCTGCGTGTAGCCAGACGCAACGTGGGGATCGAGACGCCGCCCGACCTTGGTTGCGATCATGAAATCGACCGAAGACCGCTCTCTCCGCAGCTTGGCCAGCAGGCGCTCGCTACGTCCGTCGCCGTACACGTCGGCGGTGTCGAAGAAGGTGATGCCCTCGTCGAGCGCGGTGTGGAGCGCTGCCAGCGCATCAGCCTCAGAGACGTCTCCCCAGTCGGCGCCTATCGCCCACGCACCAAAACCGATTCGAGAGGTGGGAAACCCGGTGCCGCCGAGCATTGCATATTGCATCATCACCCTTCGCTCGCCTGCGCGGAGCGTAGTGCGGTTCGTCATGAGGCGGATAGACCGTCAAGTGAAGTTATCCTCCCGGCGGAGTTAGGAAAGGTACCTATGGGTGAAGTGGCCAGCCGGTTCTTGCAGACCATCCGTCTCGAGCGGCAGGCGTTTGTGTGGATGGACTTCAACGATCGCGCCACCGGAGATGCTCTCGTGCTGGTGGCCATCACCCAAGTGTTGATGTTTGCCGGTTTTGCCGGTGGTCTCGGCTCGGTATTCAACATCGGGCTATGGGACCTTCTCATCGGGCTGGTCTTGTCGGGGCTGGTGCAGTGGTTGCTCTACTCGGCAATCGCCTGGGCCATCGTCAGATACATAGTCCAGGCCTCCGGCCAATACGCCACCTATCTACGCTTCACCGGCTTCGCCTTCCCAACGACTCTGATAACCATTGCCGTGGCCATCGTCATCGGGGAGGCCGGCCTGATACCGTTCATCGCCGGTTTTGCCTGGTTCCTGGCGATCATCGCTCGCGGCATCGAGTACGAGAGCGATCTTCCGGCTCACCGCGCCTGGTTCGTTGCCATCGGCGCGCTCGGCGGCCTGCTGATTGTCGACGCGATCTTCAACTTCTCGCCGATCACGTGACCACGTACCGGATCGATCTGGCATACGACGGTTCGGGTTTCCACGGCTATGCCCGACAGCCGCGGGTACGTACCGTTCAGGCCGAACTCGAGGATGCCTTGTTCAAGCTAACCGGCGAAGTCGAGACTTCAGTAGCCGGCAGAACCGACAAGGGAGTGCACGCCCGCGCCCAGGTGGTGTCGTTCGAACTCGACCAAGACCTGGACTGCGATCGAGTGATGCGATCGCTCAATCGGCAGCTAGCTCCTGAGATAGGCGTCACTGCAGTGCGGCCGGCACCTACCGGATTCAACGCCCGTTTTTCTGCGAGGGCGCGGGCATACACCTATCTGATCCTCAACCGAGCCGCCCCGGACCCCTTTCTGGCGGCGACGTCGTGGCATTACGAGACCCCGCTCGATGTCGAAACGATGAACCGAGGCCTGGCCCATCTCATCGGCGAACACGACTTCGCCGCGTTTTGCAGGCAGTCGGGGGATCGCAGCACCGTCCGCAGGCTGGAAAGCGCAGCGTGGTCCGAGAGCGCGGACGGCCTGCTCGCTCTCGACGTCTCGGCGAGTTCCTTCTGCCATCAGATGGTGCGGTCTCTCGTTGCTCTGTCGGTTGAGATCGGGAGAGGACGGGTAGCCCCGGAAGCCGTCTCGAAGATCCTCGAGTCGAAAGACCGGCAGCAAGCCAAGGGGGCGGCCCCCGCACACGGGCTCACACTCGTGGCCGTATCGTATGAGTAGCTCGTCGGGTTGGCGCGAAGCGGCTTGATGCCTTATCATGCCTGCGCTCCCGATTCCGGGGGCTCCTCTGTGTGCGCCATCTTATTCGAGGACTGTCTGATGAAGCCCAAACTGCAGAAAACCTACTCGCCCAAGCCGGACGACCTCACCCATGACTGGTTCGTCGTGGACGCGGCCGATGTGCCGCTGGGGCGACTGGCCTCGAATGTTGCCCAGATTCTGCGTGGCAAGCACAAGCCGACCTTCGCGCCCCACGTGGACGGCGGGGACTATGTCATTGTGATCAACGCGCAGAACGTCGCGGTCACCGGCAAGAAAGAGGACGAGAAGATCTACTACCGGCACTCCGGCTATCCGGGCGGGCTGCGTGCGGCTTCCCTCCGTCAGCTGCGGGAAACCTATCCCGACCGTGTCGTGCGCAATGCCGTCAGAGGAATGCTTCCGAAGAACCGTTTGGGTCGACAGACAATCTCCAAGCTGAAGGTGTATGCCGGCCCCGAGCATCCCCACGCCGCGCAGAATCCGCAACCGCTCGATATCAGAAAGGTCAAAGCCTGATGGCAAAGCCGCTTGTTCAAGCCACGGGCCGTCGCAAGAGCTCTGTGGCGCGCGTCCGTCTCTACCAGGGGAGCGGTGAGATGAAGCTCAACGGTCGCTCCCTCGACGACTACTTTCCCCACGCCGCACTGCGACAGCGGGTCATGGAACCGCTTCGCGCAGTCGAGGCCGAAGGGCAATACGACATCGTTGCGAAGCTGGAGGGCGGCGGCACCACCGGCCAGAGCGATGCGCTGCGGCTCGGTATCGCTCGAGCGCTCGTCGAAGTTGACGGCGAGTTGCGAACGACGCTGAAGAAGGGCGGCATGCTCACCCGTGACGCCCGCAGGGTGGAGCGTAAGAAGTACGGTCTCCGCAAGGCGCGGCGCGCTCCGCAGTTCACGAAGCGGTAGACGTGGCCGGCGTCGACCGACTCTTCGGCACCGACGGTGTGCGGGGCCGAGCCAACACCGACCTGACCGTCGATATGGCCCTCGATCTTGCGCGCGCCGCCGGCGAGGGAACGGAGGGGCCCGTCGTCATTGGACGTGACACCCGCCGTTCCGGGCCCATGTTCACGACCGCGCTTCACGCCGGTTTCAGTTCGGTCGGCGTGGATACCGTCGACGTCGGTGTTCTCCCCGTGGGCGGCGTTTCCCGACTGATTCGGCAGCTGGACGCCCCGCTCGGGGTGATGGTCAGCGCATCCCACAACCCGGCTCACGACAACGGCATCAAGTTCCTCGGGCCTGATGGCGGCAAGCTGAACGACGAGCAAGAGGCGATCATCGAGACGCGGTACCGGCGGGGTGCTCCCTGGAAGCACCCCGACGGAGCGCTCATCGGTATGCGCCGGAACATGCTCGACGCGGTGGATCGTTACGTCGAGAACCTCGGAGACAACGCCGAGTACAGCTTGCGGGGTCTGGAGTTCGTGCTCGACACCGCCAACGGTGCAGCTTTCAAAGCCGCGCCGCAGCTGTTCGAGCAGCTCGGCGCCACGGTCGAGGTGCACGCTGCTCAGCCGGATGGCATGAACATCAATGCCGGCTGCGGAGCTACCCAACCGGAGTTCCTGGCGGGACTTGCCAATGGCCGTCCCGGCCTCGCCTTCGACGGCGACGCCGATCGGCTCATCGCTATTGATGAGAATGGAGCAATCGCAAACGGTGACGTCCTCATGGCCATCTTTGCCAAGCAACTGAAGGACGCTGGCAAGCTGCGCAACAACACAGTGGTGACCACCGTGATGGCCAATCTCGGCTTCCGCCGCGCCATGCAGCGTCTCGGCATCGACATCGTCGAGACCGCAGTTGGTGACCGGTACGTGTACGAAGGCATGCGCCAATCCAAGGCCGCGCTCGGCGGGGAGCAATCGGGACACATCATCTTCTATCGCGGTACCACCGGCGACGGGCTCCGCACAGCGATCCGCCTGGCCGAGGTGATGGCAGCCACTGGTCAGCCGCTCACCGAGCTGCGCAAGGTCATCACGGAATACCCCCAGGTGCTGCACAACGTGGAGGTCGCAGACAAGGCGAAGCTCGCCGATTCCGTGGACGTCTGGGGTGCCGTCGCCGACGCCGAACGCTCGCTTGGTGACGATGGCCGCATCCTCGTGCGAGCTTCGGGCACGGAGCCGCTCGTGCGAGTCATGGTTGAGGCTCCCACCGCGGAAGTGGCTGAAGAGGTGGCATCGGCGGTCGGCGCGGTCGTTGCCGATGCGCTGCGCTAGCCAACACTGCCACACTTCTCCTCAGGTGGGTTAGGCTACGCCCACAACTGAAACCGACCGGAGAATTCTCCAGCGCCAGCCCTCATCGACGAGATGTCGTCCAGTGAGGTGACGAGGTGGAGGGAGTATCGATCAGTCGGCGGGTGCCCTCTCGGTTTCCACAACCGTTACGGAGCGGAAAAGCCCGGGAGCGATCCCGGGGACAAAGCCGCACCGAAGTGGAGCAGAGTCGCAGATTCTGCAGCACGCCTCCGGTCCCAAGACATCTGGAGGTTCGCGCGTGTGCGGAATCATGGGCTACGTCGGCCCGCAACAGGCTGCTCCGATCCTGCTCGACGGCTTGCGTCGACTGGAATACCGGGGCTATGACTCGGCCGGTGTAGCCGTCACCAACGGCAAGATCGACGTTCGCAAAGCTGAGGGCAAGATCGATCGTCTTGCCGATCTGCTCGAAAGCGAACCGCTGGCCGGCACGATCGGAATCGGCCACACCCGCTGGGCGACGCACGGCGAGCCGAGCGATCTCAATGCCCACCCCCACACCGACCCTACGGGTGAGTTCGTGGTAGTCCACAACGGCATCATCGAGAACTTCCAAAGCCTCCGGGAAGAGCTCGCAGGTGAGGGGCATGTGTTCACCTCTGAGACCGATACGGAGATCCTGGCGCATCTCGTGGCTCGCGAATACCGCGGTGATCTGGAGAGTGCCGTTCGATCGGCTGTGGCCAAGGCCGAGGGGGCCTACGCGTTGGTGGTGATGACCAAGCGGGAGCCGGGGAAGATCGTGGCGGTGCGTCGCATCAGCCCCCTTGTTGTCGGTCTCGGTGAGGGCGAGACCTTTCTCGCCTCGGATATCCCCGCAGTGCTGCATCGCACCCGACGGTTCCTCATCGTCGAAGACGGCGAAATGGTGATAGTCACTGAGGCCGGAGCCCGCATCGAAGAGATCGCCGGTGGCGCTGTCGACAGAGAGGTCTTGTACATCGACTGGGACGCCGAACAGGCCGAAAAGGGCGGCTTTGAGCACTACATGCTCAAGGAAATCCACGAGCAACCGGCGGTGGTCACCGAGACACTCGGTGGCAGACTCGACGAGGACGGCACCGCCTGGCTGGAGGATGTCCACTTCGACGATGACTTCGCACGCAACTTCAGCAGGCTGTGGATCACCGCCTGCGGAACGGCATATCACGCCGGCCTCGTGGGCAAGGAGATCTTCCGGCGACTGCTGCGGATTCCGACGAACGTCGAATACGCCCACGAGATGCGGTACGCCGATCCGCTGGTGTCATCCAACCATTTGACGGTTGCCATCAGCCAGTCGGGAGAGACTGCCGACACCCTCGCCGCAGCCCGTCTCACCAAGGAACGTGGGTCTCGCCTTCTAGCGCTGACCAACGTGGTCGGGAGCACCCTGGCACGCGAAGCCGACGACATCCTCTACACGAGGGCCGGACCCGAGATCTCGGTGGCATCCACCAAAGCATATCTGGCGATGCTGATCGCCCAATACCTGCTAGCGCTGCGGATCGGCCGGGTGCGAGGGGTGGTCGACGAGGAGCTGGCGGCTCGCGTCGCCCACGGTCTCAGCCTGCTGCCGGCGCATGTCGAGGAGCTACTTCATCACGACGACGAGGTGCTTGCGGCCGCAGAGAGCATCGTCGACGCAGACGACGTGTACTTCATCGGTCGCGGTCTCGACTACGCGGTCGCCATGGAAGGCTCGCTGAAGCTGAAGGAGATCAGCTACCTGCACTCCGAAGCCATGCCGGCGGGTGAGCTGAAGCACGGGACCCTGGCGTTGGTCACCAAGGACACTCCGGTGATCGTCGTGTTGACCCAGCAAGCTCTGTACGACAAGACCGTCTCGGCCGTGCAAGAGGTCAAGGCTCGCGGGGGAAGGGTGCTCGCGGTCGCCTACGAAGACGATGAGCAGATCCACAAGTTTGCTCACAGGGTGCTGCGGATCCCGCGTGCAGACGATCTGCTTGGTCCGGTGGCCGCGGTGATTCCGTTGCAGCTGCTGGCCTATCACGTCGCTCGGTTGCGGGGCCACGACATTGACCAACCCCGCAATCTGGCGAAATCAGTCACCGTGGAGTGATCGTTGTGGGAACCTGGGGGTACCTACCAAGCGTTTCAACAACATATGGTGCGGAGGCGGTCGCGCCGCGCCGAATCGAATCGAGGGGACGATCATGTCGAACGATGCCGGAGAAACCCGAGAATCCGCAGACCGGGGTCGCAACCGAGACCTGCTCAGCATGGGAAGCGCCCTCATCTTGGCCGTCGTCATCGGTCTCGTTGCCTTCCTGCTCACCAACGACGGTGCGTCGACCAGCGCCGGTGACGACCAACTAGCGGCTCCAACCACGACCGTCGCCGAAGAACCGGCTACAACCACAACACAGGCGGCGACCACGACGCGCGCCCCTGAACAGGCCATTGACGAGGTGGAGGGCGATGATCTTGCCTCCGAAGGCGTTGGTGCCGATTTGCCCGCCTCAACCGACACAATCGGGGTGCGGAGCGAAGGCGGGGGCGACGCCGCTTTCGCCTCAGCGCCTGCGTTCGCAGCCGCTCAGATCACGAACATGGGTCCAACTGAGATCGGATTTGTCACCAACTTCCCCACGACCAACTACACGTGGGAGCGAATCGAGCTGGAGGGACCCGGTCTGTCCGAGACAGGCTGGCTCGGTGTGTTGGACGGGCAGCTGGTAGCCGTCAGTCCTAGCTGGGGCGGGGGCTTTGCAGGCGGCGCATCGCAGGTCCTGGTGACCAGCATCTCCGTGGATGGGGCCAACTGGGAGCAGGCTGGTTCATTCGAGCTCCCCGAGCAGGTATGGGTATCCCGCATCGTCAGCGACGGGGAAAGGATCTATGCGGTAGGTGAGAACCCCGAGCCATTTGGTGTGGGCATGACGCACCTGGTCTTCTCAAGCAGCGATGGTGTCAACTGGACAAGCGGTGAGCTGGTGCTCGATGTTGGAGAAGACGAGCACGTTTATCTCGAGAACGCTGCCGCCGGACCGGCGGGACTCGTGCTCGCCGTGCATTTCGAGACCTACCCCGAGCAGCAACCAGCCATTCTTGTCTTTGACAACCTCGAAGTAACGCTCGACTACATGCGTGGCACCTATGCGTTGACGGACGCCGGATCCGGCGAGGTACTGGTCAGCGGAACCCTCGACGAGCTGTTCAACTGGGGCGACGAAGGGCAGCGCATCTACGACCCAGAGACCGGTGAGGTCTTGACTGTCGTGCCCTGGCAGGTGTGGGAAGAAGCATGGAACAGCTTCTACGGTGGTGGATTCGGCGGTTCGCCGCTGCCGATTCCCATCGAGCCCGTCGAACCGCGCGAGCCCCCCGTGGTCACGATCGATTATGACGGCTACATCATCACGATCGATGAATACGACGGTCGCTACACGGTTGCCGACGCCGAAACGGGCGACGAGCTTGCCGCCGGAACGCTCGATGAGCTCTATCAGGGGCCGGCTCCACAGTTTGTCGACCCGGACACCGGTGAGGTTCTCCTGGCCGTTACCTGGGACGAGTGGTACCAAGCTGAGGAGCAATCCTGGCAGGATGTCGAATACATCGAACAGGAATACTTCTACCGATCCCGGACGGCCCTGGTCACCTCTCCCGACGGTGAGGTATGGGATATCCAAACCGTGAGCGACGGGCAAGGTGGGTCGACCTCGTTCCTCGCAGCTACCGAGAATGGGTTCGTTGCCATGGTCAACAGCTACGGAGAGTTCGGAGACCACGGCACGGTATGGACAATGGCCGACGGGGTGTGGACGTCGGCACCAGCCGAGCGCAGCGACCTTTGGATGTACAGCCTGGCCAGTACCGATGAAGGACTCATCGGGGTTGGGGAAGGCAGCGGCGGGCCGGCGCTGTGGTCATCCCCCGACGGTCTCTCTTGGAGCTCGGAGTTCGCCATCGTTCCACAAGATGACGGCACCCACGCTTGGCTGCCAGCGGTCGCAGCGGACGAGACGGGCACAGTCGGAGTGCTCGCCGTCAAAGAGCGCTGGTCGGAATACCGGCCGCTCGAGATCGTGCAGGACCAATACACCGCGGTGTTCGAGGATGGTGAGGCAGTAGTCACGATCACGCATACGGACTCCGGTGAACCCGTGCTGCTTCTCACCTGGGAGGACTTCGACAGCGGCGCCGCCTCCGAGTTGGTCACCTACGAAGACGGGGCGACCTCGATAGTGCTCGGCAACGGTGATGTCATGGTGATCACGGACGAAGAAGCACGCAGCGCTCGCCAGGACCTCTATGCGGGCGCCAACCAGATCGGCCTCAGCGTCTTCCTCGACGAGGGCAACGGCTGGGTCGAAGCCGTCGTGGATGTCGAAGGCACCATCAGCCACGCCTCGAAGCTGTTCATGGCAGATGGCAAGGTCTTCATCGGCGGCAACTACTGGGGTGACGGGCACCACTACGAAGGGCCGGGCGAGGAGACCTTCGTTCTGATTGTCGGCACACCGCCAGGGGGCTGAGGGAAAGCACCCGGCGGGTTCTGTACTCTGCCCCCATGGATGTAGTGGGCATGGGCGTGGATCTCGCTGAGATCGACCGGGTACGCCGGCTCCTGCGCAAGGATCCGGAGCGGTTCAAGGAGCGCTGTTTCACCGACCATGAATGGCGCTATGCCCACCGGTTCAAGGATCCCTCGCAGCGGCTGGCGGCCCGCTTCGCCGGCAAAGAAGCTGTGATGAAGAGTCTCGGCGTTGGGTGGCGTCACGTCCCCTGGCGAGATATCGAGATCACCGGCGGTGGCGCACCGCGCGTCGTCTTGAGCGGCAAGGCCGCAGCGCGTGCTGAGATGATCGGTGTTCGCAGGGTCCTGGTGACCATCACGCACACGAACACCCAAGCTCTCGTCCTCGCCCTTTCGCTGGGCGATCCGCCCGTGCAGGTGTAGACGGCGGTATCTCACTGTTGGACCTGCCGGACGTAGAATCGTCGGGTGCAGCTCGTGATCACACCTGAGGAGTCGAACCGGCTCGACGCAGCATCGGTTGAACCGGTCGAGGTGCTGATGGAGCGTGCCGGACTCGGAGTCGCGCTAGCGGCCATCGGGATGGGCATCGGCTACGGGTCGCGAGTCATAGTTCTCGCCGGCGCCGGCAACAACGGTGGCGACGGCTACGTGGCCGCTCGCTATTTGGCGCAGCGAGGTGTGCACGTCAAGGTCCACGCGCTGGGTTACCCTCGCGGGGACGACTCTCCGGCTCGCCTCGCCGCGATGCGTGCGGTTGCTACGGGAGTGCAGGTCGTCGACATCGGGACTCCGGAGCCAGCCGACCTTCTCATCGACGCTCTATTCGGGGTGGGCTTCCGCGGTTCACTGCCAACCGAAGTCATTCCCTGGCTCGAGCACGACGCTCCGGTTCTGGCGGTGGATGTGCCCAGCGGGCTCCAGGCCGGCACGGGCGAGGTGGCCGGCAGCGCCTTCGCGGCCGATGCCACAGTGACCTTCCACGCCTTGAAGCCCGGTCACCTCCTGGGTGAGGGGCCGGAACGATGTGGATTCGTCGAGACTGTGGACATCGGTTTAGTCGGCGGGAACCCCGAGTTGTGGCTGTGCGAGGCCGGCGACGCTGTGCTCCCGGATCGAATCCGCACCGCCCACAAATGGTCGGTTGGGTCGGTTGCAGTTGTTGGCAGTGCGCGGGGCATGATCGGCGCCGGCGTGCTCACGGCACGTTCGGCGATACACGCCGGTGCCGGCAGCGCGACCGTCGTCAGCCCGATGGAGACCCAGCCTCAGGTCGCAGCTATGTCGGCCGGGTTGCTGACCCGCGGCATCGGTGATGGTGATGCCTTCTCCACCGATGATGTGGCTGCCGTGCTCGATTACACCGATCGGTTTGACGTGCTGGTGCTTGGGCCCGGACTCGGTCCCGATGACGGCTTTGCTCGTGACATCACTGTTCGGCGGAGCGGCAAGCTGCTCATCGATGCCGACGGCCTCAACAACCTGGGTGGGCTGGATCCGCTGCTCGCCCGCGACGGTCCGACGATCATCACGCCACATGCCGGGGAGTATGAGCGACTCACCGGCGAGAAGGCCGGCTACGCCAGCGCCGTGACCCTGCCCGTCAAGACGGGCGCCGTTGTGATCCTCAAGGGCAATCCGACGTTTGTCCTCGGCGAGGATCGGTGGGTGGTTACGGCTGGAGGCCCTGAACTGGCCACGATCGGCACCGGTGACGTTTTGGCCGGGGCGGTCGCTGCACTGTGGGCACAGGGATTGGATGGAGACGTTGCCGCTCGATCCGGTGCCTTCTGGCACGGTGTTGCGGGAGCGCAACTGGCGGCTGTGCGCACGGTCACCGCCGAAGACCTCGTGTATGCAATCGGGGAGCTGATGTGAGACCGTCTCACGTCGAGGTCGATCTGGAGGCGATCCGGAGCAACGTTGCCACCATTGCGGCCGCTGTGGAACCAGCCATGGTCTGCGCCGTAGTAAAAGCCGACGGCTATGGCCACGGCGACATCCCCGCCGCTGAGATGGCTCTCGAGGGCGGTGCTGCATGGCTGGCGGTAGCCCTGGTCGAAGAAGGAATCAGGCTACGGGAGGCGGGAATTGATGCGCCGGTGCTGCTGCTGTCCGAGCCAACACCCGAAGAAGCTCCGCAGGTGGTCAAGTGGCGGCTCGTCCCGACTGTGTATCGGCATGGCTTTCTCGACATCCTTGCGGAGATTGACTCCGCCGGGGCGCAATACCCGGTTCATCTCAAGGTCGATACCGGCATGCACCGGGTGGGCGCCGCACCGAGGGTGGCCGCAGAGCTGGCGCACCGGATCCATGACGACCCGGGTTTCGAGCTGCAAGGGGTCTGGACTCACTTCGCGGTCGCCGAGGAAGACGCGGCTTACACCAACGAACAGATCGACAGGTTCGACGCGTTCGTCGCCGAGCTCGCAGCCAGCGGAATCCGGCCCTCGTTGCTCCATGCGGCTAATACGGCCGGAGGCCTCTTGTATCCCGCTGCCCGGTACTCGATGGTGCGGGCCGGTATTGGCATCTACGGATTAAGGCCGGCCCCCGACGTGGCTCCCGAAGTACGGCTGCAGCCCGCGATGCGGGTCGTTTCTGCAGTGTCTTATGTACGCGACTACCCGGCCGGGGCTCGGCCCTCGTATGGGCGAAGGCGCCCGCTGCCTGATGCAGGCCGGGTTGCCACGGTTCCGATCGGCTATGCCGATGGGGTGAGCCGCCGGCTCTCGAGTGTCGGAGGCGAAGTGCTGGTCCGCGGCAAACGCTACCCATACGCTGGAACGGTCACCATGGACCAGATCGTCGTTGACGTCGGTGCCGACCCGATCGAGGTCGGGGACGAAGTCGTCGTCATGGGCGCCCAAGGAAACGAGGAAGTGAGCGCCGACAACTGGGCCGAGTGGATGGACACCATCAACTACGAAGTTGTGTGCAACTTCGGGCCCCGGCTGCCACGACATTATCGGAGGGGCTGTGGCTTCTAATCAAACAATCACGGCGGTGCCCGGTATCGAAGTAGGTCATTGGACCGACCTGGACGCGGCCACCGGTGTGACGGTGATCAATCTTCCCGAGCCCAATCGCGCCGTGATGGAGGCCAGAGGCGGCGCACCGGGGACTCGAGAAACCGCACTGCTGGCGCCTGGCATGAAGGTCGAAACGATCCAGGCTCTGGTCTTCTCCGGTGGCTCGGCCTTCGGGTTGGCAACCGCCGACGGCGTGATGAAGGAGTTGGCCGCCGCCGGGCGAGGTCACCCGACACCGGCTGGCCCGGTGCCGATCGTCCCGGCAGCAATCGTCTACGACCTGATCGTGGGCGAAGCCAAGGCACCGGACGCGGCGGCAGGCGTGTCCGCCTATCAGGCACGTTCCGGCGATCCTGTCACGACCGGCAGCGTCGGCGCGGGGACGGGGGCCACCGTATCGAAGTGGGGAGGATTCGATCAGATCCGCAAAGCGGGGATCGGCTCGAGCGCGGTGAGAATTGGAGACGCCACGATCGGCGTGCTCGTTGTCCTCAACGCCGTTGGCGATGTCATGGATTTGGAGGGAAACTGGGTCAGCGGACCTTCCGAGCCCGGGCCGGGGTCGATCGGGCTTGGACCGCGCGAGAACACCACACTGGTTGCCGTTGCCACCGATGCACAATTCACCAAGTCGGATCTGCTGCGTTTGAGCGTGCGCAGTCATGATGCTCTCGGTGCAACGCTGCGCCCGGCGCATACCAGATACGACGGGGACATCGTGTTCGCAGTCTCCTGCGGCGACAAGACCGCTGACCTCGACCTTGCCGGGGAGGCTGCCTTCGAGGCTGTCGCTACCGCGATAGTTGGAGCCGTCGACAATGGTTGAGATCGCGCCGGCCGCCGAGAGAGCCGAGAAGCTGGCAAGCCTCGCCGCCGAAGTCTCGGCTTGCACTGTGTGCCGGCTCGCCGATAACAGAACGAACGTGGTCTTCGGCTCGGGCAACCCCGACGCTGATGTGATGTTCGTCGGAGAGGGACCCGGACAGCGTGAAGACGAGCAAGGTCTTCCGTTCGTTGGAAGGTCCGGCGAATTGCTCGAACAGCTGCTCGGTGAGATCGGGCTGGCCCGCGGCGACGTCTATATAGGAAACGTCGTCAAGTGCCGCCCGCCGAAGAACCGCGATCCTCGCCCCGATGAGATCGACGCCTGCAAGGGATACTTGCGCACTCAATTGCAACTGATTCAGCCCAAGGTGGTGGTGACCCTGGGGAACTTCGCCTCGAAGCTGCTACTGCGGACTGACACGGGAATAACCAGAATGCGGGGCACTGCATACGAGTGGTGGGGCCGGTTTCTCGTTCCCACCTTCCATCCGGCAGCGGCATTGCGCGGCAGCGCCCGTGTACTCGAAGAAATGCGGGAAGACTTCCGGATAGTCCAAGCCGTTGTCGAGGGTAAGCTCCAAAGGCGCATTCAGGAGCCGGCAGCCGAGGATCCTGTCGAAGCCCATGCTCCCGACCCCCAGCAACTGGATCTGTTTTCTTGATCGAGATACGAACCACATCACCCGCGGAGACCCTCTCGCTGGGTCGTCACCTTGCGGCTCTGATGAGCGCAGGTGACGTCATCCTCCTGGCAGGGCGCCTCGGCGCCGGCAAAACCATGCTCGCCGCCGGAATCGGGGAAGGGCTGGGAGTTGAAGAGCCGCTTACGAGTCCGTCCTTCATCCTGGCCCGCGCCCATGAGGGCTTCATGCCGGTGATTCATGCCGATGTGTACAGACTCGGCACGAGCGCCGAGTTCGAAGATCTGGACCTTCCCGAACAGGCCCGGGACGGTGTGCTGCTGATCGAGTGGGGCGACGTGGTCGCACACGGTGTACCAGACGACCACCTACTCGTTCAGATCGAGATCATGGGCGATGACGAGCGGCGCTTCCGACTGGTCCCTTCCGGCGGTTGGGCGCAACGTTCCCTCGAGGAGTTGGCGTCGTGAAGATCCTCGCCATCGATACCGCTACCAGCGCCTCATCGGTTGCGCTTGGTGATGGTGACCAGCTATCGGCGATGTCGGTTCGGGTTGACCGGCGCGGCCACGGGGGCTTCCTCGTACCCGCCATCGACTTCTGTTTCGAGTCGGCCGGTTGGAAACCGGCCGAGATCGATGTCATCACGGTTGACATCGGGCCGGGGTTATTCACCGGGATCCGGGCCGGCATCTCGACTGCCCAGGCCATCGCGGCGGCTATCGGCGCGCCCATGATCACGGTCAGCTCGCTGACGACGCTTGCGCTGCGAGCCGCCACCGGACGTCGTCGCATCTGGCCGGTTGTCGACGTGAGGCGAGGGCAGTACGTCACACAGCCGTTCCGTCCGGTCCCAGGTGGCGTAGCGCCCGACGGTACCCCAGAACTCGTCACCGCGGATGGGCTGCACCACCTGCTCGACAGCGATGCGGAAGACACGCTTCTCGTCGGTGATACGGACGAGCTTCCTCCCAAGACCCTGCTTGGTCTGCACCGTGTGAAGCGGGGTCGACCGCGCTATCCATCAGCCGATGTCCTGGTCGAGATCGCCGCAATTCATGCCGAGCGCGGGCAGTACGTCCGGCCCGAGGATGTGCGTCCGCTCTACATGAGGGAACCCGATGCGCGGATCAACTGGAGTGACTTTCGTGAGGAAGGCGTGTGGCCGGGAGAGGGGTCATGACGACCATGAATAGCGCCATGTCCTTCAGGCCGATGGCCATCGCCGATCTCGATGTGATCGTCGCCCTCGAGCGCGAAATCTACCCACAGCCCTGGTCGGAGGGGATATTCGTCGATGAGCTGAGCCGCGATGACCGCGTCTACCTGGTCGCCGAGCGCGGTGGGGAGGTCCTCGGTTTTGCCGGCCTCATGCTGGTCGACGAAGACGCCCACGTCACCACACTGGCGGTGCGGCCCCAGGAGCGAGAAAGAGGACTCGGCACGGCGCTCATGTTGGCGTTGGTGGAGACCGGGCTGGAACGCGGCTCGCGCAACCTCACTCTCGAGGTGAGGGCGTCGAACAAGGGTGCGCAGCGTCTTTACGAGAAGTTCGGAATGTCGGTGGTCGGGGTGCGAAAGCACTACTACCGAGATGACGACGCGGTGATCATGTGGGCGACAGATATCGACCATGCCGACTATGCCGCCCGGCTGATCGATATCGCGGCGGACGTCGAGGAGGCATCGTGAATGGCCCATTGATCCTCGGTGTTGAGACGAGCTGTGATGAGACCGGGGTAGCCGTGGTCGCCGGCAATGAGGTGCTGTCCACCGTGCTCGCATCTCAGGTCGACGCCCACGCTCGGTTCGGTGGTGTGGTTCCCGAAGTTGCGGCACGGGCCCACGTTGAGGCAATCCGACCGATGGTGCATCTCGCACTCCGACAGGCGGGAGTTCACTCGGATCAACTCGATGCGGTAGCCGCGACCCGCGGTCCCGGTCTCGTTGGAGCGTTGATGGTTGGCTATTCCTTTGCCAAGGCGATGGCGTGGACCCTCGGAGCCCCTTTCATCGGAGTCGACCACATGGAAGGCCATCTGTTCGCGCCCCGGCTGGAGCATTCGGACTTTCAGCCTCCGGCAGTCGTGCTGCTTGCCTCTGGCGGCCACAGCCAAGTCGTACACGTGCGTGCCTGGGGGGAATACGAGGTGCTGGGGGCAACAATCGATGACGCTGCCGGAGAAGCCTTCGACAAGATCGCCAGGTTCATGGGTCTAGGTTTCCCCGGCGGGCCGGCTATCGACAAGACGGCCGAAGGTGGCGATCCGACCATTGTGAGGTTCCCGCGGGCATTGCGCGACCGTCCTTTCGATTTGTCCTTTTCGGGGCTGAAGACCTCGGTGGTGACCTTTCTCGAGAAAGCGAAGGCCGCCGGCTCGGTTCCGCCGCTCCCGGACGTGTCGGCTGCAGTACAGGAGGCGATCGTCGATGTGTTGGTCGAGAAGACCTTCAATGCCGTGGAGCACACCGGGGTAGACCGGGTTGCCGGCGGCGGGGGAGTGCTGGCCAATCGTCGTCTCCGGGAACGGCTCGCAGAGGAGGCATCGGAGAGGGGAGTCGCCCTATATTTGCCGTCACCCGCATTGTGCACTGACAACGGAGCCATGATCGCCGCCGCAGGCGAGTTTCGTCTGGAGCGAGGCGATGTCACTCCTTGGGGCCTCGATGTGAGCTCTTCGTTGCGGCTGGGTAGCTGAGGTCGGCGATGCGCCGCGGTTTCCGTCTTGGTTCGGTGCGCGGTGTCGAGGTCGTTGCCGACCTGTCACTATTTGTTATCGCGGCCCTGCTCACGTGGTCGCTGTACGTCGATCTGGACAATGCATTTCCGGCGTCGTCGGCGGACACCGTGTTGTTGGCGGCGTTGGTCGGAGGCGCCTTCTTTCTCGGCAGCGTGTTCATCCATGAGCTCAGCCACTCGCTAGTGGCGCTACGGCGTGGTTTGAGCGTGCGACGGATCCGACTCTTCATCTTTGGCGGTGTTTCCGAGATCGAGGAGGAAGCATCTTCGCCGGGAGACGAACTGGCAGTGACGGTGGCGGGCCCTGCAGCCTCCTTCGTGCTCGGCGTCGCCTTCCTGCTGCTCGGCTGGGCACTGTCGGGCGGGTGGGCTCTGCCGGCGCGAATCTCGTTGATCCTCGGACTTGCCAACCTCTCCATCGCCATCTTCAACCTGCTCCCCGGGCTTCCCTTGGACGGCGGCCGCGTGCTGCGGGCGCTGGTGTGGAGTCGCAGCGGAGATCGAGCGCGGGCCACGCGGCTTGCTGTGGCCACCGGACGCGGCTTGGGGGTTCTCGTGATGGTCGCAGGCGCGGCCTTGGTTGTGGCCGTCGGGGACATCTCCGCGCTTTGGCTCGTTGCGATCGGCTGGTTCTTGTTCGAGGCGGCGGCGACGTCGGGCTTGCAGGAGCTCTTCGCCAAACGGATCGAGGGGCTCACCGTTGGCGACGTGATGCGTCGCACCGAAATGGCCATCGACGGCGACTCCACCGTGGCGGAGGCGCTTGAACTACACGGCTGGGGCGACAAGCTGAGAACGATGCCGGTTGATGTGAACGGTCGAGTCGTCGGGATCTTCGGCACTCGTGAAATTGCCAAGGTTCAGCCGACCGATCGCACGTCAGCTCTGGTGCGTGACGCGATGACCGCTATCGGACCCGAGGACTTGATCGGGTCCGATGTCACCTTGCGACGGGCGTTGGCGCAGGATGCGGGCGGTGCTGGGATGCTGGTAGTTGTCGACCGGGGTGAGGTCGTCGGGCTGTTGAGCGGGGAAGAGATGAGGGACGTCTTCGACGACCTCAGGCGGAGCCGCTAGCCAAACCGACTGGCTCAACATAGTCTGTTGATAGATCCGCGCTGAGGGGGCCGTTGTGCGTCGATTGGCAGTGGTTGTTGCGTTCTGTTCCGTCGTCGCTGCGTGCGGGACCGAGGGGGTGCCGGACGACGAGCGTCAGCGAATCGAGGCGTGGACCGATGAGGTTCAGACGATCTCCGCGGCAACCATTGCCGCATGGGATGCTCGTGACCATGACGCAATTCGCGCCCTCTACACCGAAGACATCACTCATGACGACGATACGTTTGGGGCGCACATCGCCGGAATCGAGCAAGTCATGGAGATGGCCGGGAATATGTTCGACTTCCAGGTCCCCGACGTCAGGTTTCGGGACTCAGCGGATCACGCTGCCGGCTTCATCGGCGGTGACGGCGGGATAATGGTGTGGGAGGCTTGGGATCTCTTCGGCTTCACCGAGGACGATCCTCTTGTCGAAGTAGACCGGCTGGGTATCCGCAGCGGCCGCACCTCGACTTGGAGGCTGTTCTATGCGAGCGGGAACCCGCACGACGCGGTGGCGGCCTACGCATCGGCCCTGACGGCCGGGGACGTCGGCGAGGTGGCAGCACTCTACGAGGTTGCTGCGATTCGCAGGGATGCGGTGGCGGAGAAACTTGTTGAAGGCATCGTGGGAATCGAGGCTGAGACTGCAGACTTCTTCGACAAGCACCACGATTTGAGTGTCCAGATCGTGATGCCGTTTGGTGGCGGCGATACGCACGGGGCGATCTACTCGATGAGCGACGCTGATGACTGCTCTGTGAAGCTGGCGGTCCTGCTCGAGATCGCCGACGGCCTGATCGTCAGCGAGGAGATCTATTACGACGGGGAGTCACTGCTGGCTTGCGATTGGCTCTGGTAGCCGCTCCGAATCCTCTGTCACCTTCGCGTTTCTAGGGTCTAGCACTCGACAGGTCAGTCTGCTAGCAATCGGGTTTAGAGAGTGCTAGCCTCTGGCACTCGACTTGTCAGACTGCTAACCCCTCGGAAGGAGGAAAGTCGGATGAATCTCAAGCCCCTGGGTGACCGGATCGTGGTCGAGCCCGAGGAAGAGTCAGAGTCTCGTACGGCCAGCGGACTCGTCATTCCGGATACCGCCAAGGAAAAGCCCCAGCTGGGCAAAGTACTTGCTGTAGGTCCCGGCGAGTTCAAGGACGGGGAGCGGGTTCCGCTCGACGTCAGCGTTGGCGACACCGTGTTCTATTCGAAGTACGGCGGCACAGAGGTCAAGGTCGAAGGCGTCGACTACTTGATCCTGTCTGCACGCGACGTACTCGCCGTTCTCGCTTAGGAGGGCCTACTAGATGGCTGCAAAAGAACTGAAGTTCAATGAGGATGCCCGTCGTGGGCTCCAGGCGGGCGTAGACAAGCTCGCCAACACCGTGAAGACGACGCTGGGCCCCAAGGGCCGCAACGTCGTGCTCGAGAAGAAGTGGGGCGCTCCCACCATTACCAACGACGGTGTCACGATTGCTAAGGAAATCGAGCTAGAGGATCCCTACGAGAACATGGGTGCCCAGCTCGCCAAAGAGGTCGCAAACAAGACCAATGACGTTGCCGGTGACGGCACGACCACCGCAACCGTTCTCGCTCAAGCGATGGTTCAGGATGGTCTCCGCCTCGTAGCCGCGGGTGCGAACCCGATGGAGCTCAAGGTTGGTATCGAAGAGGCTGTCGCCAACGTCGTCGAGTACATCGCCGACGTTGCCACAGACGTCGACTCGAACTCGAAGGACCAGATCGCCTATGTGGCTGCCAACTCGGCCGCCGATAGCACCATCGGCGAGCGGATCGCCGAAGCGATGAAGCGTGTTGGCAACGAAGGTGTCATCACGGTGGAGGACAGCCAAACCTTCGGGGTCGACCTCGACTTCACCGAGGGTATGCAGTTCGACAAGGGCTACATCTCCCCGTACTTCATCACCGATCCGGATCGCCAAGAGGCCGTGGTCGAGGATCCGTACATCCTCATCGCAAACCAGAAGATCTCGTCGGTGCAGGACCTGCTTCCTGTACTGGAGAAGGTCATGCAGACCGGCAAGGCCATCCTGGTTCTCGCTGAAGACGTCGAGGGCGAGGCCTTGGCCACGCTGGTTGTCAACCGCCTCCGCGGCACATTCAGCTCGGTCGCCGTCAAGGCTCCCGGGTTCGGCGAGCGCCGCAAGGCCATGCTGCAGGACATCGCCATCCTCACCGGTGCGACCGTCATCAGCGAAGAGGTCGGGCTCAAGCTCGATGGCGTGACCATTGACATGCTGGGCCGGGCCCGCAAGATCGTTGTCACCAAGGACGATACGACGATCGTCGAGGGTGCCGGCACTCACGCGGACGTCGAGGCACGTGTCAAGCAGATCCGTCAAGAGATCGACAACTCGGACTCCGACTGGGACCGGGAGAAGCTCCAGGAGCGTCTCGCCAAGCTGTCCGGCGGCGTCGCCGTCATCAAGGTCGGCGCAGCGACAGAGGTCGAGCTCAAGGAGAAGAAGCATCGCATCGAGGACGCCATCCAGGCGACCCGTGCCGCGGTCGAAGAGGGCATCGTCGCGGGTGGAGGCGTGACTCTGCTTCGCGCCGGTGACGCCATCAAGAACCGCGGCGGTTCAGATGACGTCAAGGCGGGCCGGGCTCTGGTCGGTCGTGCCCTCGAGGCTCCGATCCGTCAGATCTCGATCAACTCCGGCCATGAGGGCGGGGTCGTTGTCGAGCATGTCCGCAACGGTGAAGGCAGCTTTGGCTTCAACGCTGCTGTTGGCGAGTACATGGACCTGATGGAAGCCGGGATCATCGATCCGGCCAAGGTCACACGCGCCACACTGCAGAACGCGGCTTCGATTGCCGCCCTTCTCATCACTACCGAGGCGCTGGTCGCCGAGGAGAAGGAAGAGGAGCTTCCCGCCGCCGCCGGCGGCCATGGCCACGGCATGGAAGGCATGATGTAACACATTGATCGGCGACTTTGTCGCCGATGCAATCCGAGAAGATCTGGAGCCCCGAAAGGGGCTCCGAATCTTTTGGGCCTCGCCTGCCGCGAAGCGGCAGGTTCGAGTTTGCTTCGCAAACATCGCGCCTCGGCGGAGCAGAGTCGCAGATGTGCCAGCAACCAAAACCAGAAGCTCTAGCCGGGGAGCGAGGCGCGCCAGTCGGATCGGGTGATGACCTGACAGTTGCTGCCGAGCTGCTGCCAGAAGGCATCGCAAGATCCGCCTAGTCGGTATTCGACCTGGCTGATGGTGCCGAACTGAAAGACGTTCGCGTTGAGTGTGGAGAGGAAGATCTGGGCGCCCTCCGGGGTGTCCACACCATCGGGGAAGACGTCGACGTTGAACTCGACGAAGGCGGTGCCTTCGCTGAGGCTGACGCCGACGAATGAGCCTGGAGCTCCGTCCGGGAAGGGGGACCGAAATCCGAGAGCGGACTCATCCTCGCTCAACCCGTTGGTCATTTCGGTGAGTGTCGTGGTCAGTACGAGATCGGTGGGAGGGACGGCTCTGTAGACCCAGGCTTCGCCACTCGCCAGCGCGTTGGCGCCACACGGGTAGAACACCCGCAGCACGGTCACCCCATCACTGGTCGGGGAGTCCTCGTTGCACACCGCCGGAACGACCACCCCGTTGGTCGTTGTGGTCACTGCTGGAGCTGTTGTGGTGGTCGTCGTCGCTTCAGGCTGGGTCGTGGTCGTGGTCGTCGAGGTGGTAGTGCGCGGTGTGGCTGTGTTGTCAGATGACGCCAGAACCCGCAGGAAGGCGGTCACCACCACTAGCGCAAGGACGACGGTGACGGCTGCCACGAGCCCGCGCTGGATCAGTTGCAGCATACGCGGATCCATATCTGCGGAACCCTAACGAGCTTTCGTACAGAACGAACGCTTTGGCAGCCAGACGCGGTTCCGGGCTATCCCTGGTGCCAGCTCTCCGCCGCATAGTGGCGTTTCGCCTGCCGCCATTCCCGGTCCAGCAGTCCCCATACGGTGTGGTCCAGCCAGCGGGTGCCAACCTTGACCTCGTCGCGCAAGGTTCCTTCTTTGAGGAAGCCGAGCTTCTGCACGATCCGCTCGGAGGCGACGTTTCCGACGGCGATCCGGGTGACAACACGATGCATCTGGAGTTCGTCGAACGCAATCTGGAGGGCGCGTGCAGTTGCCTCGGTTCCGATGCCCTGATTGGTCACATCGCTGCGAATCCAATAGCCGATTTCTCCAACGAGGTTCGCTTTGGAGGTGTACCACACCGAAACGTTTCCCAGATGGCGGTCCTCGTCGTCCTTCGCCCTGATCGCAAAATCGAATGCTCGACCGCTGGCCCAGGCTCCGATGGAATCCTTGATGAACTGGGAGGTCACGCTGCGCTGATAGCCGATGGCCCACGGCAGGTACTCGGCTAGATCGGGCAGCGAAGCCCGCACCGCCTCGTGGACGGGACCTGTGTCCTTGCGTCTGAAGGGGCGGAGTATCAAGCGTTCTGAGAGGCGTGGCTCATGGCCGAGTAGGTGTGCCATCGTCCGCAGCTTATCCCGCTATCGCGTAAGGTGCTGCGGTGCTCGACATTTGGACCACTCTTGAGGCATTGGGCCCGGTCCAGTACCCAGCGGAGGCTAGGGCGGCGGTATTGGTACCGGTGTATCGCGATGCACGGGATCGGGTACGGGTGATCCTCACCCGTCGCCCCGATCACATGCGTACCCATCCGGGGGACATTGTCTTTCCCGGTGGGCGTCTCGAGCCCGGGGAGGGGCCTGAGGAAACCGCTAAGCGTGAAGCCTGCGAGGAGATTGGCCTCCCCGAAGACGGAGTGGACATCATCGGTGGACTGACCCCCATCACAACCAGAGATCCCGGCAATCTGATCGTTCCTGTCGTCGCCAAGGTGCGACGCCCAGCGGAGTTCGTACTCCAAGAGGAGGAGGTCTCAGCGGTGATCGAGCCTGCAGTGGTCGATCTCCTCGACGACAGCGCCTGGCGTACTTCAGATTGGTTCGGTCGAACGCTCTGGTTCTATGAGTTCGAGGAAGGGATCATGTGGGGCGCTACCGCCTTCATGATGCGTGAGTTTCTCGAGATCATTCGGGACGGCGGTCAGCGCTAGAACAGCAGCTCGGCCACCGTGTAGGCGGCGAGCGGTATCCCGATGACGATGAGCGCGACAAGCAGGACGAGAAGCTGCTTGGGCGTGAGTCCGAGAAGCATCTGGTCAATGCTCGGAGGCTTGAGATCGTCCGGCGGCTCTGCCACCAGCGGACCCAGGACTTCGGTTGCCTCGTCGGCGACCGCGGTTAGCACCATCACTTTGTAGCCCCCGGTAACCATCTGCATCATCGGAAAGGTCCCGCCGGCGTTATCGGCGACGATGAACGCATCGATGCCAGCTTCGGCCAGCTGGGCAATCGCCAACTCTGCTTCGAGTCTCGTGTTGAGCGCGGCAACCTCGCTGGTCGGTTCCATCAGGCCATCTCGTCGATCAGTGACCAGAGTTGGTTGACGTGACCGGCCGTTGTCCGGGTCGAACCGATGGAGATTCTCAAGGCCGCCATGTCGCCGAGGGTAGTGGGGGTGACTGCTACCTTTCCGGAGTCGTTGAGGCGCTTCGCCAGTCGTGTTGTGGCTGCATCTCCATCGACGTGGCGAATCACTATCAGCCCAAATGGGTGGGGAGCGACCAGTTCGAAGCGGCCATCGGCGGTGATCTTGGCGGCAAGGTCTTGGGCGAGACGCACATGTTCTCGGATGAAGGCCCTGATCCCCTCCGCACCGTAATGCCGCAGCACGAACCAGAGCTTCAGCGACCGGAAACGGCGACCCAGCGGCACGTGCCAGTCGCGATAGTCGATCACCTCACCCGACAGGGTGGCTTCGTTGCGCAGATATGGCGGCAGGATGCTCATCGCGTTCAGTAGGGGCTGCCTGTCTGCGACGTAGTAGATGTTGCAGTCGAAGTTGGTCAGCATCCACTTGTGGGGGTTGAACGTGTAGCTATCGACCAGCTCGAGACCATCCTGATGGTGGCGAAACTCCGGGCAGATCATTGCCGAACCGGCATAGGCGGCGTCTACGTGGCACCACATCCCTTCACGTCGGGCGGTCTCGGCAATTGCCCTTACGGGGTCGATGGCCGTTGTTGCCGTAGTGCCGACGGTGGCACAGACAAATGCCGGCACTAGACCAGCTGCCTTGTCGGCGGCGATGGCGTCCTGTAGCGCCGCAATGTCAATTGCGAACTCGGCGTCCACGTCGATCGCCCGCACGTGCTGGAAGCCGGCGATGCGGGCGCCCTTCTCCAGAGATGAGTGAGTCTGGTCGGATGCGTAGACGACCAGTCGGTCAACTGGTCCCGCAGCCTGCTCGCGGGCGGTCACTAGTGCTACGAGCGTCGCGTCCGAGGCGCTCATCTGGATCACGCCACCCCCCTGAGCCGTCGTCTTCCAGGCTCGCGGAAGACCGAGCAGGTCGGCCATCCAGTCGACAACGACGGTCTCGAGTTCGGTTGCCGCCGGAGAGGTGGACCAGAGCATCCCCTGTACACCGAGCCCCGCAGCCGCTATCTCGCCGAGCAGCGAGGGCCCTGAGCTGTTGGCCGGGAAGTAGGCGTACCAGTGGGGTGACTGCCAGTGGGTGATGCCGGGCATGATGATTTCGTCGAGGTCGCGCATCACTGCCTCGAATGGCTCCGGTTGTTCCGGGGCGGTGTCGGGAAGGGCTTTGCGAATCTGACCGGGGGCCACCGGCGAAGTCACAGGGAACTGCTCGATGTTCACCAGGTAGTCGGCGACCCAGTCGACCATCTCGTAACCACGTCGCCGGAACTCGTCGGGATCCATGTGCAGATCGTGATTCACTCTGTCGGTCCTTCCCCGAGATAGCGTTCCAGCCAGGACATCATCTCGCCGTACCAGTGGATCGAGTTGAGCGGCTTCTCGATCCAGTGACCCTCGTCCGGGTAATAGGCCAACCGCGCCTCGACCCCCTTGTGCTTGAGGGCCCCATAAAGGGTCAAGCCCTGCGTGACCACAACTCGATAGTCGAGTTCACCATGGACGACGAGTGTTGGCGTAGTCATGTTCTTGGTATGCGCCAGCGGGCTCCAGCGGAGGACGGCATCCATGCCCTCCCACGGAACCCCGCCGATTGCCACCTCTCGGCCCGCGGTGACATCGCTGGCCCATTGCCCGACCAGGTCGGTAACCCCGGCGTGGCACACCGCACACGCGTAGCGGTCGGTCTGCCCCATGATCCAGGACACGAGGTAGCCGCCGTAGGAACCGCCGATGATCGCCATCCGGTTCCGATCGATGTACCCCTCCTTGATCAGATGATCGGTGGCGGCGTCGATGTCGGCCGCCGGCTTGTCCCCCCAGGCGCCCCGGATCGATCGAGTGAATTCGTCGCCGAAGGAATCGGAGCCGTGGAAGTTGACGGAGACCACCACGTAGCCGGCGGCGGCGAACGCCTGGGTATTCCAACGCCAGTGCCATTGTCCGCCCGACGCGTTGTGGGGCCCACCGTGAATGTTGTGGACGAGGGGCCATTCCTTGGCGGGGTCGAACTCGGGCGGGTAGACAATGTGAGCCTGGATGGGGACGCCATCAGATCCGGCGAAGGTCAATTCGTCGACCGCGCCGAACCGCAAATCGGCCAGGGCCGTGTCGTTGAAGCCGCCGATTCGGCGCACTCCCGCGTTGTCGAGGATCGAAACCTCTGGGGGCAGCGCCGGTGTCTCCGTACGCAGCCAGATGGGGCCCGCGGTTGGGCGGGGTCCATGTGCATAGGTGCCCTGGGTCAGCTGGATAGGGGTGTCGGCTCCTGGCGGCAACTCAAAGACCGCCATGCCGCCGTCGTGAGTAGCGTGCAGTACGAGGCTTCCCTCGCCGGTGTACTCCCAGCCTCCTGCGGAGCGATCCCAATCTGGGGTCAGGGCGACATCTTCACCAGTCGTCCGGTCGTGCCTGATGAGTTCGACATGAGCGGCGTAGTAGTCCAGCTCACGCTGCACACCGTAGGTGAGATGGCGTCCATCGGGGCTGTAGCGGGGCCTTGTCTGCTGGGCCGGCAACTGTGGTGAGGGGGTCAACTGTGTTGGTGAAGAACCGTCGAGCTGCACCGTGTGTACTGCGAACTGGAACCGATCGTGCGGCTGCCCGGCGACATCAACGGCAAAGGCGACCTCGGATCCGTCAGGGGCTATGTCATAAGTCCAGGCCGGTTCGTCGTAGGCAATGAGGCTGTCCAAATCCGGAGTCAGGTCGGTGAGTGTGTCGGTGACTAGATCGAGGTGGAATAGATGGTGGATTTCCCCGCCGACCAGCCACCGTTTCCAGAAGCGATAGATCCGATCCTCTGTGGTCACCGGCTCGGTCGGGGCATCGGTCCTCCTCTCGAGTTCCGTCGTCGTTTCGGCAACGCCGGGGAAGCCACGCAACAACGGAACGGCGAGAATCAATCCCGATCCGTCAGGAAGCCACCGGGCGGCAGCCACACCGAGAGGCAGGTCCGTACGGCACTCAGCTTCACCGCCGTCGACCCTCATGATGTGCAGCTGCGGCTTGGCGTCGTCACCTGGCTTGCGCATGAAAGCAACAGCGTGTGAATCTGGCGCGAGCGCCGGGTTGGTGCTGGATGCTTGCGGGTTCGTAAGAGGACGGGATGCGCCGTCGGCCGCGACCCTCCAAAGGCGGGTGGTGCCCTCGTTCTCGTCGAGGTTGTAGCCGGTCACGGGCACGATGGCGAAGCTGCCATCGTGTGATGGTTCGGGCTGACCCACTCGGTGCAGCTTCCACAGATCGATTGCGGTGAGTGTCCTCGATTCCATGTGCAGGAACTTAGCGGCAACCCCTGTTCGTAGTGCCGGCCGGCGACATGGAATCTGAGGAAAGACCCTGGACCTGGGCGAACCGGGGGAGTAGCACTAGGGGCATGCCAAGACCACAGAATCGCAGTCAGCTGCTCGAGCAGATGGAACAGAACTTCGATGAGTTGTGGGAGGAGGTCGAGTCGGTCGCAGCCGAGGCCCGCCTGGCAGAGGGGGCGTGCGAGAGATGGTCGGTGAAGGACATCCTGGCTCATCTCGATGCCTGGCACGAGATGTTCCTGTTGTGGGAACGCGAGGGCGCAGCGGGGCGGCGCACAAAGATGCCGGCGCCCGGCTTCACCTGGAAGGACACGCCCGCTCTCAATGCGGCAATCTGGGAGAGAACCCGGCACGACGACTACGACGATGTTTGCAGTCGGCTCCACAGCTCGTACGGACGAGTGCGGGCGGTCGTCGAGACGTATGGCAACGAGGATCTGTTCACCAAGCGCCGCTTCGAGTGGACGGGGTCGACGTCAGTGGGCAGCTATGCCGTCTCGGCAACATCGAGCCACTACGACTGGGCGCGGCAACTCATTCGCAAGTTCAAGAAGACCTTGTAGGGGATATACCGCCGGTCGTGTGGCCACACCCAACGGTTCCGGCGGACATAGCTGCGTCATCGGGTAGGCATATCCGCCAGAAGCAGTGCGTCAGTCGCCGTTGCGCTTCACGTGACGGAGTAGTCCGACCACGAGCCCCTCGACCACGGCCTTCCAGGAGGCGTCGATGATGTTCTCGTGAACCCCGACGGTTCCCCAAGAGGTTTCGATGTCGGCGTGTTCGCACAGCACGCGTACCCGGGCGCTGGTGCCGTCACTCGAATCGAGGTCGCGGACGCGGTAATCGGTGAGATGTATGTCGGCGACCTCCGGGTAGGTACGTCGCAGCGCTGCCCGCAATGCACGGTCCAGGGCGCTCACCGGCCCGTCGCCCTCCCGGGTGGTAACGACGCGTTCCCCGCCGACGTGCACCTTCACCGTGGCTTCGGCTATCACTTCACCGCCTCGATGCTCGACATACACACGGTACGACTCGAGTTCGAAGAAATCTTGTTCCCAGCCCTGGGCCTCGCGCAGGAGCAGCTCGAACGATCCGTCGGCCGCCTCGAATTGGTACCCGAGGTGTTCGAGATCCTTGATCCTGTCGACGACGGCCTGGGCATCCTCTGCACTGAGCTCCAGTCCCTGAGCCTGGGCTTTGGCCAGCACCGTCGATCGGCCCGCCAGCTCGGAAACGACGACCCGGGTCGCATTGCCGACACTGTCGGGGCTTAGGTGCTCGTACGCATCGCTGCGGCGCGCCAAGGCGGAAGTGTGCAAGCCGGCCTTGTGGGTGAACGCCGAAGTCCCCACGTACGGGATGTGAGGGTCGAGGGTGAGGTTCACGAGGTCCGCCACGTGATGAGAGACGGTGGTGAGCCGGGGGAGCCGATCCTCGGGGATGGTCTCGATGCCCATCTTCAGCGAGAGATTCGGAATCAATGAGCACAGGTCCGCGTTTCCGGTCCGTTCGCC
This sequence comes from Acidimicrobiia bacterium, assembly GCA_030066875.1. GTDB lineage: Bacteria > Actinomycetota > Acidimicrobiia > Spongiisociales > UBA5794 > JAAETI01. Next base: position 38,642 of record JASJAS010000001.1, read on the forward strand.
GTATCCGTTGATGCATCCCTGGACCTGATAGACCCCTTCGAGGACGGCTGTGATCGAGTTGCTGACAGCCATACCGGAGTCATTGTGAAAGTGGCAGCCGAGTGTTGCATCACCGAGGCCTTCGCCGACCTCGCCGACGATGCGCTGGACGTCATGGGAAAGAAACCCGCCGTTTGTGTCGCATAGAACGAGCCGTTCCGCTCCGGCGTCGCGGGCGGTGCGCAGTGCCGCCATGGCAAAGTCCCGGTTGGCCAGGTAGCCATCGAAAAAATGCTCTGCGTCGAAGAACACGCGGCGGCCTTGGGAGCGTAGATACTCGATGGAGTCGCCGATCATCGCCAGTGCTTCTTCATTGTCGGTACGCAAGGCGTGCTCGACGTGGTAGTCCCAGGTCTTGCCAACGAGGCAGATGACGCCGGTGTCGGCCGCCAGCAACGCTGCCAGCTGCTCGTCGTCTTCCGGTCTCACCCTTGCCCGGCGGGTTGCTCCAAACGCAACCAGCGTCGACGTTTGCAGGTCCAGTTCGGTCTTGGCCCGCTGGAAGAACTCATCGTCCTTGGGGTTTGCTCCGGGCCACCCACCCTCGATATATGCAACGCCGAGACCGTCGAGCAACCTGGCCACCTTGAGTTTGTCGAGCGCGGTCAGCGAAATCCCCTCCTGCTGGGTGCCGTCGCGGAGGGTGGTGTCGTAGATTTCGACTGGGCGGGTACTCATCTGAGCTCCTGACAAGGAAAACCCCCCGCTTTGCGGAGGGTCGAAGGGGCGCACACGCCGATATGCGGCGCGGCGCCTATCTAATCGCGATGATGCCGGTGAGGCCGTTCATGGCGGGAAGTATGGACCAGTTGACTGTCGCGGTCAAGCCCCGAGCAGATGTCCCGCCGGGACGGGACCAATAGGCCCTTTGTTGGTCCCCTTTGTCCCACTCGGGGCGGGACCAGTGACTCCGGGCCTAAGGCCCCGTCGTATGGACACATCGGCACTGTGCCCGCAGACGCTGCTCTGGCACGCTCGTATTAGCTCGACCGCATATGCGGCGAGATGAATTGTTTGGAGAACGGGTCGGATTAGGTCGGAAACAGAGGTCGGACACTGTGGCACGCGTAAAGCTCGATATCACACGTCGCTCATTCTTGAAGGGGGGCGTTGCGGCTAGCGGACTCGCCGTGATGGCTCCCACCAACTCCATTGGTACCGCCGCCGGGGTCTTTTCGTCCCAAGAGCCCTGGTATCGCGAGGGCGATATCGAAACGACCTACAACGTGTGTGACGTGTGCCCGTGGCGCTGCGGCGTGGTGGTACACACCGTCAACGGTGTTGTACGCAAGATCGATGGGAACCCGCTCGATCCCAAGAGTCGCGGCATGTTGTGTGCTCGCGGTCAAGGCGGGGTGTCGTTCATGTATGACCCGGATCGCCTCCAAGCGCCCATGATCCGGACCGGCGAACGTGGGTCGGGCCAGTTCAAAGAGGTCTCCTGGGAAGAGGCACTCGACTACACCGCAGCGGCACTGCTCCAGGTGAAGGACCGTTACGGCGAAGAGGCGCTAGCGGTATTCGGGCACACATCGGGAGACCACTGGTTCGCCGACTATTTCGCCCAGGCCTGGGGAACTCCAAACGCTGCCAAGCCGTCATCGGCGTTGTGTCTCAGCCCGCGCGACGAGGCAGCCACCTTGACGTACGGCTCTGCCGTCGGCGGCCACGAGCCGGTGGATTGGGACCACATCGAGGCGATGACGCTCATCGGTAGCCACATCGGCGAAGACGCCCGCAATACGGTGATGCAGGACTTCGCCAACGCTCACGCTCGCGGCGCAAAGGTGATTGTTGTCGACCCCCGCTTCTCCAGCGTCGCCGCCAAGGCCGACCACTGGCTGCCGATCAAGCCGGGAACAGACACGGCCCTGATGCTGGCATGGATGAACGTGCTCATCAGCCAGGACCTCTACGACAAGGCCTACGTTGACGAATGGACCCAGGGTTTCGACGAACTGGCTGCCCACGTAGCCACATTCACTCCCGACTGGGCGGCCGGAATTACCGACCTGCCGGCCGCCCAGATTCGGGAGACTGCAGAAGTCATGGGGGCCAACCTACCCCGCGCCGCAGTCATTCCCGGCAGACACGTCACTTGGTACGGCAACGATGCCCAACGGATGCGGTCCACCTACCTGGTCAACGCGCTTCTCGGCGCCTACGGACGGCAAGGTGGCATGTACTTCAACAAGTCCGTCTATCTCGACCATTACCCGCTGCCGCCATGGACCATCACCGGCAGCGCCGGTGGATGTTCCGCCGAGCCGGGCGAAGAGACCGCCGAACTGCCCCTAGGTCCCACCGGGAAAGCCCGTGCTGACGGCGTACGCCAAACCTTCATGCGCGGCCCGACAGCACTCCAGGAACTGATCGACCCGATGATCACGGGCGAGCCGTATCCCATCAAGGGCCTGATGGTGTACGGATGCAATCTCCTTCACTCGGTGCCCAACCCACAGCGGACCCTCGAGGCGCTGAAGGCGCTCGAGTTCGTCGTCGCCATCGATGTGCTTCCGCAAGAGCACATTGCCTGGGCGGACGTCGTACTTCCCGAGGCCACCTACCTCGAGCGCTACGAGGACCTCTCGACCGTGGCGCACAAGACGCCCTTCATCGCACTGCGCGAGCCGGCGGTAGAGCCGCTGTACGACACCAAGCCCGGCTGGTGGATCTCTCGCGAACTCGGGATGCGCGTTGGCCTCGATGCCTATTACAAGTGGGAGACCATCGAGGAGTACGTCGACAAACGCCTCGTCTCGGTTGGTTCGAGTTTGGAGAAGCTGCGGGAACAGGGCGGTGTCATCATCCAGAGCGGTAAGCCCTATCTGGAGGATTACGAGGGTTCGTCCCCGTTCCACACCGCCAGCGGGAAGATCAACCTGTACTCCGAGGAGTTGGCCGAGGCGGGTTACGACCCAATTCCGGTCTACGAGCCGGTCGACGAGCCACCCGTCGGGTTCTTCCGGTTGCTCTACGGCCGCAGCCCCGTGCACACCTTCGCCAAGACCCAGAACACGCCTCTCCTCAACGATCTCGATCCAGAGAACGAAGTGTGGGTCAATGCCGACGCTGCCGAGCAACTCGGTTTCAAGGACGGCGAGTACGTGATGCTCGAAAACCAAGACGGGGCGACGGACGGCCCGGTCAAGGTCAAGGCGACCCAACGCATCCGCAACGACGCGGTCTTCATGGCTCACGGATTCGGGCACAGGTCGGAGGGTCTCACCCGGGCAAACGGAGTTGGGGCCAGCGACACCAAGCTGCAGACCCGCTACAAGCTCGACCCGATCAGCGGGGGAGCGGGAATGCGGGTCAACTTCGTGAGACTCACCAGGGAGGGGGTGTGACATGGCCGAATACGCATTCCTCCTCGATCTAGGTCGCTGCATCGGATGCCAGGCATGTGTCGCCTCTTGCAAGGTGGGTAACGAACTGGGTGAGGGTCAGCAGTACATCGAGCTAATCGAGAAGACCCACGGCGAGTTTCCCAACCTGAGCGGCGGCTGGGATAACCATCGATGCTTCCACTGCGCCGACGCCGCCTGTGTGACTGTCTGCCCGACCGGAGCCCTCTTCAAGGAGGATGGCCTCACCCGGTTGGATCGAAGTGTGTGTAGCGGTTGTGCTTACTGCACCGAAGCCTGCCCGTACGAGGTCCCGGTGATGTGGGAGGGCAAGTCCAGCAAGTGCGACGGGTGCGCGGCAACCGTGTCCGCCGGAGGCAACCCCTGGTGCGTGAAGACCTGCCCAAGCAATGCGCTGGCGTACGGGCCGCGCGAGGAGATCCAGGCCGAGGCGCATCGTCGCGCCGATGCGATGCGGGACCGCTATCCCAATGCCGAGGTCTATGGCGAGACTCAACTCGACGGGCTCGGCATGTTGGTCGTCATGCCCGATGACCCGGAGCTGCTCGACATCCCGATAGATCCCAAGACCCCCTTCATGGCCGACGTGTGGCAGAAGGTGGTTCAACCGGGTGCGGTTGTACTCACCCTCGGTGCTGCGGTGCTGGCAGGCGTTGGTGGCGTGATTGCCCGGCGCCGTCATGAGGAGGAGCTGGTGGTTCTCGAGGTCGAAAGAGTCATCGACGAGGCAGACGAAGCAGACGTGGCGAAAGAGGAGGAGGGCTGAGATGGGTACTCGCGAACCGCTCCGAGAACGGGAGATCCTGCGTTACCGCAAGCGTCCTCGAATCGTCCATGCGATGCTCGCCAGCTCGTTCCTGATCCTGCTCTTCACCGGTCTGGTCATTCTGTGGCCGGCGCTCTCGGGCCTGGCTGCAGGCGGATTCACCCGCTGGCTGCACCGAGTGGCTGCGGTCATATTCATGGCCGTCCCTTTCGTGTACTGGTTTGCAGACCGCGAGGGCGCCAAAGAACTCATGATCGACTCGTTCAAATACGACCGTGACGACTGGCGCTGGCTGAAACGGTTCTGGTCATACGCCTTCGGGCACACCGCCAACATGCCACGGCAGGGCAGGCTCAACGCCGGACAGAAGATGCACCACGCCCTGGTGATGCTGCTGTCAGCGTCGATCGTCTTCTCAGGGCTGATCATGTGGTTCTTCATGCCATCGCTCGGCCCGACCCTGCAGGCGTGGGTGGTGGTCATCCACGATCTGTCGATGCTGGCCCTGACGCTGCTGCTGGTGGGCCACCTCTACTTCACATTCGTTTACAGGGCGCTTTCCGGCATGACCCGGGGCTATATCGACGCCGACGATGCGCGGCTCGAGCATGCCAAGTGGGTTGAGGAGCTGGAGGCAGAAGCAGCCGCTGAAGCTGCGGAAGAAACAACGGAAAAGGTTTGACAACTGAAGACCCGGCCATCCGGGTCGCATCGAAGAAAGGAAAACCATGAGCATGCTCCGTCGCATGTCTGTGATAGGGCTAGTCCTGGCCCTTGGCCTGATCGCCGCCGCCTGCGGTGGCGATGACGAGTCCGCAGATACGACAGAAGGCACCGTACCGCCGCTCGAGACGACCACCGAGGCCCCGACAACGACAGAGGCCCCGGCGGAGACGACAGAGGCCCCGGCCGAGACCACCACGACGGCGGCTCCTGAGCCGGAGTTCGATCTGGTCGCGGCTGTCTACGAGTACGAAAGCACCATCCCAGACGGATGGATGAACGTCGGTGACACCGAAGCGTTCAAAGATGCGCTCGCCGCCAGTGGCGGCCTGGTCATCGACGTGCGTCAGCCCGGTGAGTACGAGGAAGGCCACATCCCGGGAGCGATCAACATTCCGCTGCGTGAACTCGCCGCCAATGTTGACAAGATCCCGACCGATCAGGCCGTCTACGTGTACTGCAAGTCCGGCTTCCGTGCGGGTGTTGCGGTTTCCGCAATCCGCCTGATGGGCTACGACAACGCCCTCGCATACAAGGACAGCTGGGTGAAGTGGACCGAGGCCGGTGAAGAGGTCTCGACCGAGCCCGTCGAGCCCGAGGTCTTTGGCGATCCGGGGTTTGCTCCCGAGCTGGTCGCCGCCGTTGATGACTACCTGTCCAGTCTTCCCGAGGGATGGGGCATTATCGGCGCTGTCGAAGACGTGCAAACCGCTCTTGATGCGGGTTCCGTCATCCTCGATGTTCGCAGTCAAGGTGAGTTCGACGAAGGCCACATCGAAAGCGCGATCCTGACGCCGCTGCGGAGCATCTCCACGGCAGAGAACACCGCCTTGATCCCGACAGACACGCAGTTCATCATTCACTGCAAGTCCGGTTGGCGGGCCACCATTGCCATGCCGGTAATCGGTGTGCTCGGATTCGATAATTGGAAGGTCTTCCCAGGCGGCTGGAATGCCTGGACCGAGGCCGGGGCGCCGGTCGTCACCGGCTGATTTCCAAGATCGGTAGCTAAGAGACGAGGGGCCGGTTTGTCAGGCCCCTCTCTCATTTCCGTATTGTCCGCGATATGTCTGGCCGGTAACCTGCCGCCATGGCAATGGCGCATAGCTGGTGGTGCTCGCAGCGATAGCGGCCCGAGCGCGCCGGAGAGCGACGCCGGAGGCCGCGGCCCCCGGCGTCTTTTTGATGAGAGGATCGACAAGTGGATCGGCAGACAGTCTTTTCCGGGCTTCAGCCCACGGGAAACGTTCACCTGGGTAACTACCTCGGGGCGTTGCGCAATTGGGTGAAGCTGCAGGATTCCTACGACTGTGTGTACTGCGTCGTCGACTTGCACGCCATCACCGTCGACTACGACCCGAAGCAGTTTGAGCAGGACCGGCTCGAAGCGGCCAAGGTGTTGATGGCTACGGGCATCGATCCGGATCGTTCGCTCTTCTACTTTCAAAGCCAGGTGCCTCAACACAGCGAGCTGAGTTGGATCCTCGGTTCGATGACGCCGACGGGCGTGTTGGGTCGCATGACCCAGTACAAGGACAAGATCGCCAGAGGTGAGGCCGCCAATCTTGGCCTGTTTTCGTACCCGGTGCTGATGGCGGCGGACATCCTGCTGTATCACGCCAACCTCGTGCCCATCGGTGACGACCAACGGCAGCACCTCGAGATGACTCGGGATCTGGCAGAGCGGTTCAACAATCGGTTTGGCGAAGTCTTTCCGGTCCCGGACGCGCTGATTCCGGAGACGACTGCCCGGGTGATGTCGCTCTCGGAGCCTACGGCGAAGATGTCGAAGACCGATCCGAACGAGAAAAGCCGCGTTCTCATCCTGGACAGTCCCGATGTGGTGCGGAAGAAGTTTCGCTCGGCCGTGACCGACTCCGACCCGGACGTGCGCTATGACCGGGAAGCCAAGCCGGGCATAGCCAATCTGTTGGAGATCATGTCCACGTGCACCGATCGGTCTGTAGACGACCTGGTCGACGAGTACGGGTCGGGTGGCTACGGCAAGTTCAAGGATGCTGTCGCCGACGCCGTGATTGCGGCGCTGGCGCCCATCCGCAGCGCCTATCAGCAACTCGATGACGAGGAGGTTGCTCGGATCATGCGGCGTGGTGCACTCGATGCCCGCACCAGGGCGGAGGGCTTCCAGCAGATCGTGCGCGAGGCAACTGGGCTGGCTGCGATTTAGGGGCGCTCCATCGTTCCTGCGGACATTCCCGCGGAATAGCGGAGCTATGTCCGCAAGAACCGGTGTGCCTAAGCGGGTTTGCTCGGTGGGTGACGGATCAACAGCGCAAAGGGCATGTCGATGGTCTCGATCACGACCTCGTTGAATACCTCGAAACCCAGTGCTCTGTAGAAGTCGACGTTCCCGCCCAATTCGGTTTCGAGGTAGATCGGATGGTTGTCGGCGTCGGCTCTCTCGATACCCCGGTTGACGAGTGCAGACCCATGGCCCTTGCGGTGGTGGTCTAGGTCGACTCCAATGGCCATCAAGTACCAGTGCGGATCTGGCATCTGCTGCTTGTGGACCTCGACGAACTCGCGCAGCATCGCCATCATCCATCGCGTCCTGGGAAACGGCGGCGTTATCGCAAACCGCGCGGAGGCAAAGCCCGAGCGCGTCATAGCCCAGAACCCGATGTCACGACCTGGAGGCAGCCAGAGCGCCACGGCCTCGAATCCGGCGGTCCTCTCGGCGATTCCTCCAGCTGCGAGAGTCAGCTTTACCGTGCCGGTGAACATCTGCTCGAACTTGCGGAGCCGTGCCGGAGAACCGGGCATGAATCGCGCCCACTGTTCGGTTTCAGAGAACGCCCGGCCCAATACCGTCCCGGCCCGAGCTGAGTCCCTGCGATCTACCGGTAGAACATCAGTCAGCGGAGCTCGACCCATGGCGCAATTTTAACTAGCAGCCATCTATCACTGTTCCAACGACGGCACGGTCGCACGGGAATGCGCGGATAGAATGCTCGACGTTACCGAGGAGGCGTGCACATGCCCCAAGCCGAAGCCGAAAACGCTGCGGTCGCGACCAGCGAGAGCGAGGAGATGTATCTCATCACGATCGCGATGGCTATGGAGGAGGGGCAAAAGCCACCAATCCCGGTGCCGCACCTTGCAGATGCGCTCCACGTGTCCCGCGTGTCCGCCAATGAGATGGTCAAGAAGCTCGACGCTCGCGGTCTCATCGAGTATGTGCCGTACAAGGGGGCAGTCCTGCAACCCGAAGGCGAGCTAATCGCACGCCGCATCCTGCGGCGCAGACGGCTGTGGTCGGTGTTCCTCGCCGATCAGTTGGGCCTAACGCCGCAAGCCGCCGATGCTGTCGCCTGCGAGTTTGAGCACGTCACTCCGGCCGATGTTGCGCAACGGCTTGCCGACTTCCTCGGCGATCCGAAGGTCGGCCCGCAAGGGAAGCCGATTCCGCTGCCGGTGGATGAGCCGGGGGTCCACGCTGAGGCGATGCCGTTGACCGAGTTCAGCGTGGGCGCCGCAGGTGAGGTGGTGCGCCTCGACGGTGACGACACTATGCGGAGCTACCTAGGTGACCACGGTCTTGTGCCAGGCGTCGTGGTGACGCTGCTCGCCTCCTCCGATGACGGTGGCGTCCTGGTTCGCACTGAGGCAGGCCGCCTCAATCTGTCGAAGCCGGTTGCCGATCTCATCGGCGTGGTGGCGATCCACTGAGCCGATCTGCGGTCGGTTTGGGAACGCGGCCGGGGATAGGTATTAGGCTTACCGTACATTCCGGGTAAGGCATACCCGGAGAGCCGTGACTGCAGTGATGTGATGAGCGCCTACCTGCAAGCGATGAGTATCAGCAAGACTTTCGACGACGTCGTGGCGGTCAACGATGTGAGTCTCATGGTCGACGAGGGCAAATCGCTCGTCTTGCTCGGTCCGAGTGGGTGCGGGAAGACCACCCTGCTGCGGATCATTGCCGGTCTCGAGCTGCCCGACGATGGTCGAGTTGTTGTGGCTCGTGACGTGTTGACGGGGCCGGACCTGCACGTTCCACCTGAACTGCGGCGCATAGGAATGGTGTTTCAGGACTGGGCGCTGTTTCCTCACATGGATGTGGCTCGAAACGTGGCCTTTGGTTTAACCAAGGACGAAGTGAAGTCCGGCCGGGTCGACGAGGCTCTCGGGATGGTGGGACTGGCGGGATACGGCAACCGGTACCCGGACGAGCTCTCTGGGGGCCAAGCCCAGCGTGTAGCACTCGCCCGAGCGCTGGCCCCGCGGCCCCGGGTAATGCTGTTTGATGAGCCGTTTTCGAACCTCGACAGCGAACTTCGGGCTCAGGTCCGTATCGAGGTATCCACCCTATTGCGTGAGGTCGGCATGACCTCGATCTATGTCACCCACGACCAGGAGGAGGCCTTCCTGCTCGGGGACGCTGTGGCGGTAATGCGCGATGGTCGCCTCCTTCAGAATGGCACCCCCTCCGAGATCTACTCGAACCCGGCAACACCGTGGGTGGCCACCTTTGTTGGTGAGGCCAACCTCGTGGTGGGGGAAGCGCACAACGGATTGATTGCGACAGCCCTTGGCGCTCTGCCCTTGTCAACCCTGGTGAGGGGAACCTGCAAGGCCGTCGTTCGCCCAGAGCACCTGATGGTCGAGGACGGGAGCGCCGGCACCATCACTGCTGTTGACTTCTTCGGCCACGATTCATCGTATCGAGTGGCTGTAGACGACGCGACCTATTTGGTGCGCGTGGCGGCGGCGCCCCGGTTCCGCCCTGGAGACAAGGTGTCGATCTCGTACGCAGGTCCCGAAGTAGTGGCCTTCCCGGAAACCGCGGCGTGAGGCCCGCCCCTCGAGGCGGTGGCCCAAAGCAAGCGTAAGGCTGACCCAACAGAGATTGTTGGGTAGACTTTACAACATGGCGGTAGTGGAATTAGTGTTCCGGTCCGACGGTGTTTTGGCGGACAGTAAGGAGATACCGTGATGCGACTTGCAGCGATGGCGATTGCGCTTGCTCTTGCCGTAACCTCGTGCGGGGAGGGGAGCGAAACCATCACCATCTACTCGGGGCGTACCGAGAATCTGATCGGGCCGCTTCTCGACGAGTTCTCCGACAGTACCGGAATCGACGTTGAGGTCCGCTACGGCCAGTCCGCCGATCTTGCGCTGCTGATCGATCAGGAGGGGGATCGGAGTCCGGCAGATGTCTTCATATCGCAAAGTCCAGGGGCCGTCGGGTTCCTCGCCGGCAACGATCGGCTGGCGCCTATTGGTGAAGGGGTCCTCGATCTCGTTCCCGCTGAGTTTCGCAACTCCGATGGCAAGTGGGTCGGGATGTCCGGTCGGGTGCGAGTGATCGTGTACAACGAAGACCTCGTTGACCCGTCGGAACTTCCGGATTCCATACTCGAACTGACCGCCGAGCGATTCCGCGGGCGGGTTGCCGTCGCGCCTGCGAACGGGTCGTTCCAGGACTTCGTGACCGCGATGCGGGAGACGACCGGCGATGATGCGACGCTCGAGTGGCTCGAGGGGCTGGTCGCCAACGATGCACAGACGTACACGAACAACTCGTCGATTGTCCAGGCGGTTGGTCGGGGTGACGTCCCGATGGGGCTTGTGAATCACTACTACAACCTCCGCGCTCAGGCAGAGGATCCAGGCGTCGTCTCCCAGAACTACTTCTTTCCGGACGGGGATATCGGCTCGCTGCTCATTGCCACCGCTGCCGGTGTGATCTCCACGACCGACGATGCTGAGCTAGCCGACCGGTTTGTCGAGTTCATGCTGAGCCCGGCGGCGCAGGAGTTCCTCAGCGAGGAGACCTTTGAGTATCCGTTGGCGTCGGGGATTCAGTCTCCGGACGGATTGCCTCCCTTGTCGAGCATTGATGTCGCCACGTACGACTTCGATCGGCTCGGTGGCGGGCTTGAACGGACGAAAGAACTGATCGATGAGAGTGGGCTCGAAAGCTCCTGAGCGGTCCCCGTCGGCAGCGGGGCTTAGCCGTCGGCTCGCCTGGTCGGGGGCGCTTGTCGCAGCCATCGGGCTGATCTTCCTCTTTCCCCTGGGATTCCTCCTTTGGGAAACGGTGGCTCTCGGGGATGACCTCTGGGGGACGTTGCTGAGCAGGAGGGCAATGGTTCCGCTCGCCAAGTCTCTGCTCATCGCAACAACGACGGCCGTGGCGTGTGCGGTTCTAGGTACGACACTTGCGGTGCTCGTCGCGCGGACGAATCTGCCGGGCCGCAGAGTGCTTCGCGTCGTTCTAGCGCTCCCACTCGCCATACCGTCTTTCGTCGGGGCCACCGCGCTGCTCGCCGCTTTCGGGCCCGGTGCACTGATCACGGCGCTACCACGGCCGGAGGGTTTCTGGGGTGCTCTCGTTGTGCTCACCCTGCTCAGCTATCCCTACGTCTACTTGCCGGTTCTCAGCCGTCTCAGGAGCACGGCACCGTCGCTGGAAGAAGCTGCTCGACAACTCGGTAGCACCCCGCGGCGTACGCTCCTGCGCATCGTCATGCCGCAGCTGCGCAGCGCAATCGCAGCCGGCACACTCCTCGTTCTCCTCTACGGCCTCAGCGATTTCGGTGCAGTGTCGTTGATGCGCTACGACACCATCACTCGAGCGATCTTCTCGTCGCGGCTATTCGATCGGGCTACATCATTGACGCTCGGCCTGCTCCTGGCCGTGCTCGCCCTCGTCGTGGTTGCCGCGGAGAGGGCCATCGTGAGCCGGCGGCGGGAGATCTCCACTGTCGGACGTCGCCAGCCGGTCTACGGCCTGGGTCGGCTCCGGGGGCCGGCGGCCGTGCTTGTTGTGGTTGTGCTCGGCGCGGCGCTGGTGACGCCCATCGCGGTCTTCGTAGTGTGGATTCTGCGTGGCTCAGCGACCATCGGTTCCGAGTTTGCAGGCTTCGGTGACGGTCTGGGTTTCCTGGTCTCGCCAGTAGTCAATTCGATCCTGGCCTCGGTCGCCGCCGGTATCGGCGCCGCTGCAATAGTGCTGCCGGTAGCGCTGGCCGAGGTCCGCAGGCGCACGCTACTTGCCGACGCCTCCGCAGTCGCAGTCACATCGGTGTTCGCCTTGCCCGGGCTGGTCGTGGCCCTTGCCGTCGTGTTCTGGGCGATTCAGGCTCCGGCACCCTTGGCGGGTCTCTACCAGAGCTTCCCGCTTCTGATATTGGGCTATGTGCTTCACTTCGGGGCGCAGTCGCTGAGGTCGTCGCAAGCCGCGATAGCTGCAATACCGGAACAGATCGATGCGGCGGCACGGACCCTCGGTGTGGGCCCACGTCGGCGCCTTCTCGAGCTAGACCTGCCCTTGATGGCCCCGGGCCTGATCGCGGGTGCCGGTCTCGTCATGTTGTCTACCCTCAAGGAGCTCCCCGCGACTCTGCTGCTGGCTCCTATCGGTTTTCAGACGCTGGCTACCAAGACCTGGGGAGCAGCCGAAGACGGTTTCTATGCGGAAGTCGGCGCAACCGCGCTGGTTCTGGTCGCCCTGTCCGCGTTGCTCACCTGGCTGCTAGTCCTCCGACCGGAGCTCAGCAGATGAGGCCCGAAGTAACGTCAGCTGTTCATGGAAAGGCACAACTGAAGACTCGGGCCGAAGGTCATAAGGCCGGCCAGAGAATCAGGGACCTACGGCCCTACTCGGTTTGCACTGTCTCGGTAGAGTTATAGGTATGCCTAAACAAAAGCTGTCCGGAGAATCAGTCTCGCCTGAACTCACGCGCACCACCGGATCGCGTGCGGTGGGGCCCACCTCCTCAGCCTGCGTGGCGCGTCATGTTGCCCCGTAGCGCAACCTCGACCGAGCCGCCGACAGAAGCCCGGCTGACGCTGGCAGCGGCCGAGCGGCATTCCAAGGTGCGAGTGACCCGCGTCTCGGGCCAACCGCGGCTCATCCAGCGGCTCGCTGCCCTGGGCGTGGTGCCTGGGGTGATCATGACGGTACTCAAACCCCATGGGCCCACGCTCGTTTCTATGGGTGGAGCCCGGATCGCAATCGGCAAGGCGGCTGCCAAGCATGTGGAAATCGAGGTGGCTCAGTGACGACGCCTGTGGTTGCAGTCGCCGGCAGCCCAAATGCGGGTAAGACCTCTCTATTCAATCAGCTGACGGGAGCCCGGCAGAAGGTAGGCAACTGGCCGGGCCAAACCGTCGACAAGTACACAGGCAAGTTCAAGATTGACGGATCGACGGTAGAAGTCGTCGATTTACCCGGTGCGTATGGTCTCGTCGCCATCTCCGAGGAAGAGGCCATTGCTGCGACCTACCTCGCCGAGGGACAACCGGATGTGGTGGTGACGGTGGTGGACTCCTCGAACCTAACGGGGAGTCTCCACCTCGCTGCCCAGATAGCCGAGGCCGGCCATCGCCAGGTCATCGCCCTCAACATGGTCGATGTTGCCGAGCGGCGCGGCATCAGTATCGACGAAGCGGTGCTGGCAGAACGTCTCGGTGCCGAGGTGGTGCCCACGGTCGCCAGGCGCGGCACCGGTATTGACGAACTCAAGCGAGCAGTGCTGCGAGCATTCGAGCGCCAGCCGCACCAACTCATCGTCGACTACGGGGCGGTGGTCGAAAGACATCTCGGTGGGTTGGTCGAGCGAATCGTGGAGCATCCCGAACTTGCCGCCGTCCAGTCGCCGCGCTGGAGCGCTCTCCAGCTGCTGGCCGGCGACCAAGGCCTGCGGCGGCGCTTGGCCGATGTCGCCGGAGGCGCCGAGGTGGTCGACGCAGCTGATGAGTTCCGCGTCGGCATCAACAAGGAGGCCGGCTCAAACTGCGAGATGGAACTCGCCGAACACCGTTTCAACTGGATTGCGCAGCTCGTTGATGAGATGACCGGCGCTGCAATCGACCGCACGACGTGGTCGGACCGCATCGATCGTGTGCTGACCAACCGCTACTTCGGCATCCCGATCTTCCTGGTGATGATGTGGGTGGTGCTGCGCATCACTGCAGATGTCAGTGCACCGTTTCTCGACTGGGTCGATGCCACCATCTCAGGGCCGATTGCTCGCTGGTTCGTGGGGCTACTCGATCTGGTGGGTCTCGACGGGACCTGGGTCGAGAGCATGGTCGTCGACGGCGTTCTTGCCGGTGTCGGCGGGGTTCTCGTGTTCGTCCCGGTTCTGTTCAGCCTGTATCTGTGTCTAGCCATCCTGGAGGACACCGGCTACATGGCCCGGGCTGCAGCGGTGATGGATCGGGCGATGCGTGCCGTCGGCATCCCGGGCAAGGCATTCCTGCCGATGATGGTTGGCTTCGGTTGCACCGTCCCCGCTATCTATGCAACCCGGACACTCGACTCATCTCGGGATCGCCTGCTCACCGGGCTGATCGCCCCGTTCATGTCGTGCGGAGCTCGCCTCCCGGTCTACGTCCTGCTGGCTGCGATCTTCTTTGCCGAGGCCACGAGCACGGTCGTGTTCGGTATGTACGTTCTCGGGATCCTGGTCGCCGTTCTCATCGGTCTTCTCCTCAGCCGCACAGCGTTGCGCGAGGAGGAACCGACACCGTTTGTCATGGTGATGCCCGAGTTCCGTCTCCCCAACACCCGCACCGTTTGGATGCTGGTGTGGCAACGGACCATGGCCTTCATCAGGGGTGCCGGCACGACGATTCTGCTCGCCAGCATGGCGGTCTGGCTGTTGCTCGCCATCCCAGTGGGCGGCGGCGGCAGTTTTGCTAACGCGGAGGTCGAGGACAGCGCATTCGGGGTTGTTGCCAAGGGCTTTGCACCCGTGCTGAATCCTGCAGGTTTCGGCGAGTGGGAGCAGTCCGGTGCGTTGCTTACCGGCTTCGTCGCCAAGGAAGTCGTTGTCTCGACAATGGCGCAGCTCTATGCAGTCGAAGGTGAAGAGGCGGCCGCAGGCGATCCCAGCTTCGTCGACGATCTATCCGAAATCGGCACCACCTTTGGCGAGGCGACGGTTGATACGTTCAAGGCGATACCCGGCGTGATCGGGCTCGACTTCTTCGACCTGGACGACGAGGGCGATACTGCGTTGCAGACGGCGGTGCGCGGTTCCTTCGAAGAGAGCAGCGGCGGCTATGGCTCGTTGGCAGCGTTGGCGTTCATGGTGTTCGTGCTGCTGTACACGCCGTGCATGGCGGCAGTCGGTGCCTTCCGTCACGAGTTCGGGACCAAGTGGATGTGGGTCAGCGTGATCGGCCAGTTCATTATCGCCTGGGTTGGGGCCATGATCGTGTTCCAGGGCGGAAAGTTGCTGGGTCTGGGATGAGGCTGGCTGCGCTACTCAGCGCGATCGAGGAGTCGAAGGGCCCGGTGACCGGGATCGAATTGGCACTTCGCCTGGGGGTGTCGCCGGGCGAGGTAGCTGCCATGCTCGACGCGCTTCGCGCCAGCGGGCAGCTCGGTCCGGAGCCGCGCCCGCAGCAGCCAACCGACACCTGTAGCAGCGCAGGGTCGTGCTCGCTGAGCTGTCCCGGTCCCGAGGAGTGCTCGTTGGTGATCGATCTCAGCGTGGCCGGTCTCGAGATCAGATCGTCCCTGGCGGGATGATCCGACTTACCCTCCTCGGCCGGACCCGAGCGGTTCTCCCGTTTCGAGCAGGGTCTTCATCCCGGCAACGATGTAGGGGATGCCGCCGCTGAAGTCACCGTAGGTTTTCGACTCGGGGTCCATGTATGACTCCACGGTGACGCTGGTGAGTCCGTTGGCTTCGTCGATGATCCACACCATCCGCACCGGGCCCTCTTCGGATAGTTCCTGATCCCAGCGGGCGTGGAACATGAGCTCGAGCCGGTGGGGCTCGTCGACTGCGATGATCACGCCGTCGGCCACCACGGAGCCCTCGGGGGAGAGGTAGCGGATCGGAGCCGCCTCGGTGAAATCCGATTCGACCCGGGTCCCGTAGTAATACTGCACCGTGAGGTCGCCGCTGACGATGGCGTTCCAGGCGGCCTCCGGTGTGCATTTGATGTACGTCTGATAGACGTGGCTCGGTACGGTCATGCCGTCTTCCTCCAATTGGTTCTTGAGCCGGGCGAGGCCACCAACCCAGGGCTCGGTGTAGCGGCGTATCCAGCGGTCGTGAACTTCGCGAATCGGAACCGGGTTCAGATAGTGATGCTTGCTCCTGCCGACCTTCTTGGTTACGACCACGCCGGCTTCCTCCAGGACCCGGAGGTGGTTCATCACACCGAATCGCGTCATGTCCGGGAGCCGGGCAGTCAGTTGTGTCAGCGTCTGGCCGTCCTGCTCGAACAGCGAGTCGAGCAGCAGCCGTCGGCTGGGGTCGTCGAGCGCCTTGAACACCGCATCCATACTCCCGGTCATAATAGGTGAGCAATTACTCACATATCAAGTCGGAAATGAGAGCCACCGCCTGCTCAACGCCGTCGGCTGCAATCGGTGAGAGCTCCATGCCGACCTCGAGGTCGGCAACCGGGATGGAGACGACATAGGCGTGCGCAGGGACCGGTCCGACCGCACCGGTCATCGTCAGCAGACCTTGTGGCGTGACGTGGTGGGTCCATCCAGAGTCTTCTTCCGCCCCGGCCGATATGCGCTCCGAGGTCGTGGCGGCGACATCGAGGCTGGCATCGACGAAGATCACCCGGTCGGCCGCCACCATTTCGAGCGTGAGCTCAGGGGTGAGCTGTGACTGCGAGCGGACCTCGACCCCGGGTATTTCAAGCGCCGCGATGCGGTCGGCAACGATGCGACCTGCGCCGTCATCTCCACGGAGGTCGTTGCCGTAGCCGACTACCAGAGTCTTCACAGTGGCAGTCCTAACCCCGCCGCACCTCGTCCACCTTGGTGCCCTCGTGGTCGAACAGGCTGACCTGCAGAGGCATCTTCCCGATGGCGTGCGTCGAGCAGCTGAGGCACGGGTCGAAAGCTCGAATCCCAGCTTCGACCCGGTTGAGGACCGGCTCCGGAATCTTGTGGCCGTCCACCCATTCCCGGGCGATTTGCAGCACCGTTTCGTTCATCGCCAGGTTGTTCTGTCCGGTGGCGATGATCATGTTGACGTGCTCGAGTAGCCCGCTGGCGTCTACCTGGTACTCGTGAAACAGGGTTCCCCGGGGAGCTTCAGACGCGCCCACCGCTCTCCGGTGGTTGATTCCCGCGGTAGCTCGCACCATTGGATCGAGAATCGAGTCGTCGGAGAGGTATGACCGCATGAGTTCGGTTGAAGCCAGTATTTCGATCAGCCGGGCGTAGTGGTAGAAGAACGATGAGTTCGCCGTTCCTCCAACCGTCTCGCGATAGGCCTGTAATGCTTCATCGGCCAGCGGCGCTCCCATCGTCTTGCAAACATTGAGTCGAGCCAGTGGGCCGACCCGGTAGACGCCCTTGAAGACGTCATCCTTGCCTTCGACGAGTGGCTTGAAGTACGGGGACTTCAAGTACGAGTCGTGCCGGGGCGCTTCGCCGATGTACTTCCGGTAGTCGGCAGCCGGGACGTTGTCGGCGACGACCTTTCCTTCTGCGTCGACAAAGCGGAGATGGCCGTCGTAGTTCTCCCAGGTACCGGCATCATTGGCGAGTCCGAGATGCAGGCTGGGAAAGGTCCCAAAGGCTCGCGCTTCGCGTTCGAACTTGTCCAGCATCGAGATGAACAACTCGAGCGCCTCTTCGGCGGTTTGCTGCGCTTCATCGAGACCGGCCAGCATCCGATCCCGGGTCTCCACCGTCATCGGTTCTGCGATTCCGCCGGGCACGATTCCGGGGGAGTGGACCTTGCGGCCGGCGATGGCCTCGATGACCGACTGGCCGAACCCACGCAAGCGGATGCCACGGCGTGCCAGTTCCGGTTCGGCTCCCATGAGGCCGAAGACGTTGCGGACCGCCGGGTCAGCGTCCCAACCCAAGAGGAGATCCGGTGAGCTGAGATGGAAGAAGCTCAGGGCGTGGCTCTGGATGATCTGGCCCAGGTTGACCACCCGGCGCAGCCTGACGGCGGTCGAGGGGATACGGACGCCCATGACCTCGTCACCCGCTTTAGCCGATGCCAGTAGATGGCTGACCGGACAGATTCCACAGGTACGGGCCGTCAAGCTGGGCATCTCCCAGACCGGCCGACCCTTGCAGAACTCCTCGAACCCGCGGAATTCCGTGACGCTGAACCGGGCTGTGTCGACCTTGCCCGCTTCGTCGAGTGCAAGGGTTATCTTGGCGTGACCTTCGATCCGGGTGACCGGATCAATTGTTACGGTGTTTGACATCGTGACTCCTCAACCGAATCGGATAGCTTCGCCCCGATTCGGGGGAAGGACGCCTTCTAGCAAAGCCTCCAGCGCCGCCCGGATGCGATCGGCCGGTGGTGGGCACCCGGGGATGAATGCGTCGACCCTGATCACCTTGTGCAGCGGCAAGACCTCCGGCAGCAACGCCGGCACGATCCCTGGGGCATCGGGGATCTGGCCGTCCCGGTCCGGGGCATCCACGTAGACACTCTGCAGTATCTGCAGCGGATCCCCCAGCGGGTTGCGCATTGCGGTGACATTCCCGGTCACCGCACAGTCGCCGAAAGACAGCACCAGTCTCGACTTGCCCCTTATCTCCCGAGCCAGCTCCAAGTTGTCCTCGTTGGTAACTGCCCCTTCGATGAGGGTGGCATCGACGTCGCTGGGGAACTCCTTGACGTCGGCGATCGGGCTGTAGACGATGTCGGCGACCTCGGCCAGCTCGAACAGCCACTCGTCCATATCGAGGAACGACATGTGGCAACCGGAGCAGCCGCCCAGCCAGGCGGTGGCGATGCGTGCTTGTTTCACTGCTCCTCCCCGGGATAAAGCCACTCGCCGCGATTGCGGGCGACGGCGAGGCGCTGGATCATGGCCGGGTCGTGCTCCATCTCGCCGATGGCGCGTCCCTCATAAGCCAGGGACCCGGTGGGGCATACGGCGACGCACTTCCCGCACCAAGTGCAGGAGAGTGATTCGCCCCAAGGCTTGTTCATCTCGGTGACGAGATGAGCTTCCTCGCCGCGAAAGCCGATGTCCCACACGTGAGCGCCCTCGATCTCGTCGCAGACCCGGACACACCGGGTGCACAGGATGCATCGGTTGGGGTCAAACACGTACTTAGGGTGACTGGCATCGATCTCACGCAAGGGAGATTGGTAGTCGTAGCGGACATGGTCCATGCCGCAGAGCACGGCCATGTCCTGAAGCTCGCATTTCCCATTGGAGACGCAAACGGCGCAGACGTGGTTGCCCTCGGCGAACAGCAGCTCGAGGATCGCCTTTCGATATGCCCGCAAACGGGGGGTCTCGACCTTGACCTCCATGTCTGCGGCGATCTGGGTTGCACATGCGGGACGCAGGCGGTGGTCCTCGGCTATTTCGACGACGCAGATGCGGCAGCCGCCCCAAACGGAGAGCCCTTCGAGGAAGCACAGCGACGGAACGGTGACTCCGTTGCGTCGAGCGCACTGCAGGACGGATTCCCCGGCATACCCCTCATACTCGACCCCGTCGAAGCTGACATGGACGGCGGAACGTGTCTCACGCATGGACAACCTCCTCCTCGTCGATGAGCGCTTCGTATTCGGAGCGGAAGTACTGCAGAGTGCTGATCACCGGGTTCGGCGCCGACTGGCCGAGACCACATAGGCTCATGTCGCGAACAACCGAACAGAGGTGCTCAAGATCGCGCAGGTCCCGCCTCGTGCCGTTGCCGTCGGTGATGCGCTGCAGCAGGTTGTGCATCTGCACCGTGCCGGCACGGCACGGCGTGCATTTCCCGCAGCTTTCATCCATGGAGAACTCCATGAAGAACTTCGCCACATCTGGCATCCGGACCTCGTCGTCCATCACGATGAGGCCCCCCGAGCCCATGATCGAACCGAGTTCGCGCAGGCTTTCATAATCGACGGGAGTGTCCAGGAACTTGGCTGGGATACACCCGCCCGACGGTCCACCGGTTTGGGCTGCTTTGAAGCTACGTCCGTCGGGGACGCCGCCTCCGATTTCTTCGACGATCTCCCGCAAACTGGTTCCCATCGGGACTTCGATGAGGCCGGTGTTCACAATGTCACCGGCAAGGGCGAACACTTTTGTACCGGTGCTCTTCTCGGTGCCGATCGAAGCAAACCAGTCGCCGCCGCGGTCGATGATCGGAGCCACATTGGCCAGAGTCTCGACGTTGTTGATCATCGTCGGTGCTCCCCACAGGCCCTTCTCGGTCGGGTAGGGAGGCCGCAACTGCGGGGTACCGCGGCGGCCCTCGATCGAAGCCATCAGCGCGGTTTCTTCGCCACAGACGAAGGCACCCGCACCGATCCGCACTTCCACGGCAAGGCTGAAATTGGTATCGAGGATCTTCCTACCCAGCAGCCGGTTGCGCCGAGCAACCCTGATGGCTCGATCCAGCCGCTCGATGGCGCGCGGATACTCAGCCCGCACGTAGATGTAGGCCTGATCGGCGCCGGTGGCGTAAGCCGCGATGGCAATGCCCTCGATGAGCCGGTGGGGATCGTCCTCCATGATGGTGCGATCCATGTAGGCCCCGGGGTCACCCTCATCGCCGTTGGCCACGACATACTTGGTCTTGCCACCGGCGGCGGCCAGCAGCGACCACTTGGAGCCGACCGGGTAACCGGCGCCGCCGCGACCACGCAAACCGGACCGACGGATCTCTTCGATGACCTGTTTCGGCTTCATCGAGGTCAGCGCCTTCTCCAGCGCTTGATAGCCACCGTGAGCGACATAGGACTCGATCCGGTCGGGGTTGATGACGCCACCGTTGGCCAGCACCACACGTTCCTGACTGGTGAAGAATGGCATGGTGGTATCCAGCAGATGCTCCGGAACAGGTTCCTCGTTGAGCACGTGACTGCGGACGATTTCCTTGGCGGCGTCGGGTGTCACCTTCTGATAGTCGGTTTCATCTCCACCCCGCCGCATCATGCGCATCAACGGCCCGGCGCTACACAGTCCCATGCAGCCGGTCGGGATGACCTGGACTTCGAGCTCCATGTCCTCGCGCTCCACCATGTCTTCCACGGCTTGAATCGTGGCCCCGGCTCCGGCCGACATGCAGGCGGTGCTGGCGCATGCTTTGACCCGCCATCGGGTACGGAAGCGTTCTTCACGCTCCCGGTCCATGACCTCGTGGAGATCGATCGGCGCTGCCATCAGTCAACACCTCCTACTGCGGCGGCCACCAGTTCGAGGGTTGACTCTGTGTTCTGGTGACCCAGGACCTCGCCATCGAACACCACGACCGGTGCCAGACCGCAAGACCCAAGACAGCGTGCCGTCTTCAGTGTCAGGCTGCCGTCCTCCGACGTCTCGCCGGCGGGCACGTCGTAGGCGTTGGAAACGCCCTTGACGATGTCGTCGGCTCCCTTGACGAAGCAGGCGGTTCCGGTGCAGACCGTGCAGGCGTGGTCGCCGGGCGGGTCGAAGGTGAACAGCTGGTAGAACGTTGCGACGCCGTACACCATGCTGGGCGGCAGCCGCAGGGCGCGCGCCACGTAGATCAGGATGTCCTCCGACAGGTAGCCAAAGACATCCTGGGCGACGTGCAGCGTCTCGATCAGCTGGTCTTGGGCGTAGCGGCCACGTTTGAGGTGCTTGTCGATGAGGTCGAATCGGTTGTCACCAGACGGATGCTCCCCTTGCTGACGATCCGAGACCCCAACGACGGCCCGTGTCGTTGTGTCGCTCATTGTTCCTCACTCGAGTGTCGGCCCCACCTTGGTCGGCGGGGCTGCATCGAGCCAGGGGACAAAGGCACATCGGGAGGTGACGTTGGAACCTCCAAATGGCGTGCCACACAAAAATATGCAGAGAACCGTATATACCTGACTCGGGCAGCGTGCGATGCGAGGCCGCGGCAGAAGGCGCTGTGGTTGAAGAGCGCTCCGTTCAAGCGCCCGCGATGGCCGGAGGTATCGCTCCGAAGTACTCCTCGAGCCGGGCATCGGCCTGGTCGCCGAACAAGATCTCGGCGACCTCACGCACCCCGGCAGACTCCGCAATCACATCGTCCGAAATTACCTGGGATATCTTTGACCGCCGTCGCATGAAATCCTCGAGCTTGGTGATCATCTCTGTACCGGCGGCGACGTGGAGTTCGACGCGGAGATAGTCCGCGTTTTTCATGATGTCCTTGCCCATCTCGGGATTGGCTCGAATCTCGTCGAGCATCTCGAAGGCCCGCCGGCCGTAGCGGCGCCACAAGCGGTCGGATAATGGTTCAACATCGGGCTTGTGGCGGAGGTCGTCGAGCTTCATCAGTCGTGCCTGGCGATAGAACTCCTGCCGAGTTGCTTTGGCGGGCTCGCCGTACCAGTTCTGGGTGTCCTCCTCGAGTGGCACCCCGAGTTCCTCAACAGCGTCGGCGACTTCCTCCCCGACGTTGAGGCAATCGGTCAGCTTGCCACCGAATATCGAGATCACCTTGCGAGCGTGGTCGACCTCGATCTCGTGCTTGCGGGAAAGCTTGGTCCAATCGACGTCGCGCATGTCGTCGCCGTCGGTCTCGACGACCAAGGGGCGGACACCGGTGCGGTCGGCGATGATGTCGTCCGTGGTGAGTGGCTTCCGCAGATCGAGGCGGGCATTGATCTGATCGAGCAGAAACTCACGGTCTTCGTCGTTGACCTCGGTGTACGGCGTATCGACCCGGGTATCGGTGGTTCCGATGACGGAACGGCGACCCATAGGGATCACGTAGAAGAGCCGCTGCGTGTCGTCGAAGAACGCCAGCACCCGCTCGTTTGGCGTGAGGCGCTTGACGATGAGGTGGATGCCCTTGGAATAGACGACCCGATGCTTGGTCCGGAGGCCGAGTTGCTCGTTCAGCCCGTCGATGAAGGGACCGGCCGCATTGACGATCATGCGAGCGGTGCACTCGAACTCGCGGTCCTGGTCGATGTCGCGCAGCCTCGCTCTCCAGCCGCCATCGATGCGTTCGGCTGCGATGAGTTCAACGTAATTGGCGGCCGTCGCTCCGACGTCCATGGCCGAGCGAATGAAGCTGAAGACAAACCTCGAATCGTTGTCCTTGAGGTAGGCGTCGTAGTACTCGATGCCGCCGCGCACGCCGCTCACATCGATTATCGGCTCCTCCGCCTTGATCTTCTCGGCGCTCAGCAGGCGCGGATAGCGAGTCTTGAAGCTGCCGATTACCCAGTAGGCGGTGCTGCCGACGATCGCCAGCCATGGCGGAAACGGAGAGCCGTGATCGAGCGCTGCCAGAAACGGAACGGGCTTGATGTTATCTGGATAGGCCTTGATCAGGCGGTTGCGGGAAACACAAAGCTTGCGAACCAGGAAGAACTCATAGCTTTCGAGGTACTTGAAGCCGCCCCAAACCAGGTTGGATGACTCCTGGCTGGTGAACGCCCCGAAGTCGCCCCGGTCGACCAATGCCACTGAGGCCCCGCGGCCGGCGAGCACGGCCGCAGAGACGGCACCGTTGATGCCCCCGCCCACTATCAGAACGTCGAATGAACCTCCGTCGAGTTTCTGCACGCTTCTGGTTCGCAGTGGCATGGCGCGAGGTTACCGCTCCCTGGGTTACCCCGGATCTTCCCGAGAGTCTTCTTGTCAACGAACCGGCCCGTAGCTCTCCGCTTCCTGCGGACATGTCTTCGTCAGTGGGGAGCTATGTCCGCAAGAACGGTGGTGGAAGGGCTGTTCGGTCGGGCCTGCTATTCCTCCGGGGCGGGACCCACGATCGAAAAGGTGCCGCCGTTCGGGTCGTTGATAACCGCGACTCTCCCCAGCGGGGTGTCAAAGGGCGGCACGGGGACGGCGCCACCTGCCTCGGTGACGGCCGCGACCGCGGCGTCGGCGTCACCAACCCGGAAGTAGGTCATCCAGTGAGCCGGCAGGTCATCGGGCCAGGTTTCGTCCATAGTCATGATCCCGGCGGTTGGTCGCTCATCCAACCAGAACGTGTAGTACATGAACTCGCCCATGTCGTCCTCGGTCACCCTCCAGGGAAGAATCGCCGTATAGAACTCCCGGGCCGCGGCGGAGTCGCGGGTGGTGAGCTCGTTCCATGTGAGGAACCCGGGATCGTTGAAGGCCTCAGCACCGGTGTGAGTACCCGCCTGCCAGAACCCAATGGCGGCACCGGTCGGATCCATGCCATAGGCCATCCGTCCGTTGTCCATCACGTCCACAGGGGGAACAACCAGCTCGCCGCCGTGGTCGGTGAAGGCGGCCGCGATGGCATCCACGTCGTCGACGTTGATGTACGTGGTCCACAGCGGTGGGAACCCGTGCTCGGTCATCTCTGCGGACTGTTTGCCGAGACCGGCTGCCAGCTTCCCGCCGGCGCGAAACATTGTGTAGACGAGTTCGCCTTCGTCTTCGATGTCCTCAGCTTCCCAGCCGAGCACAGCCGAGTAGAACGCCTTGGCGCCCGGGACGTCAGGCGAGGAGAGATCGCTCCAGGTCACCAGACCGTGCGGATATGACATGGCTTGCCTCCATCGAGATACTTCCCTCGAACCTACGCGCTTCGGCGGTCGGATGGGAGAGGATCGACGCGGAGCAATGCCTGGTACGCTGCCGCGTGCTGGCACAAGATGTGGAGGAACGTGGTGGAGATCGAAATCGGCATCGCCAAGACCGGTCGGCGAGCCTGGGGTTTCGACGATATTGCGATCGTACCGTCGCGCCGCACCCGTGATCCTGAGGATGTGAAACTGGAATGGGAGATCGATGCCTTCACCTTCGATCTGCCAATGATGGGGGCCGCCATGGATTCGGCGGTCAGCCCGACGACGGCCATCGAGATCGGTCGCATCGGCGGCCAGGCTGTCCTCAATCTCGAGGGCCTGTGGACGCGGTATGAAGATCCAATGCCGGTCTACGAGGAGATCGGAGCCGCGGCCAACGAAGTGGCGACGGCGCTGATCCAGAAGGTCTATCAAGAACCTGTCAAACCGGATCTGATTGGGCAACGGGTTGCCGAGATCAAGGCGGGCGGGGTTTTGGCCGCGGCAAGCCTCACTCCGCAGAATGTGGAGCGCTGGTACCGCCATGCTCTCGACGCTGGACTCGACATCTTGGTCGTCCAAGGGACTGTCGTGTCCGCCGAGCACGTGTCGAGCAGAGCCGAACCGTTGGATCTGTTCAAGTTCATCGCCGAGGTCCCGATCCCGGTGATAGTCGGCGGGGTCGCCTCTTACTCGGGGGCTCTGCACCTAATGCGTACCGGAGCTGTTGGAGTGTTGGTCGGCGTCGGTCCGGGTGCGGCCTGCACTTCGCGAGGTGTGCTCGGCATCGGCGTTCCCCAAGCAACCGCCATTGCCGACGCCGCCGGCGCCCGTACTCGCTATCTGGAGGAGACCGGCCGTTATGTACACGTGATCGCCGATGGCGGGATGCGGACAGGCGGCGACATCGCCAAGGCCATAGCAGTCGGCGCAGATGCGGTGATGCTGGGATCACCACTGACCGCAGCGAAAGAGGCGCCGGCCAAAGGCAATCATTGGGGGATGGCAACCTTCCATCCGACGTTGCCACGCGGGACCAGAGTCAAGACCGGCGAGTTGGGCACGTTGGAGGAGATCCTCGTAGGCCCGGCACACGAGAACGACGGTCGGCGCAACCTGTTCGGGGCCCTCCGAGTCTCGATGGCTACCACCGGCTATGCATCAGTCAAAGAATTCCAGAAGGCGGAGGTGATGGTCGCCCCCGCTCTGCAGACCGAAGGTAAGGCGCTGCAGAAATCGCAGCAGGTGGGGATGGGATAGCGTGGCAGTTTCGGCCGGTCAGGCCTCCACCGGCGACTTCGACAAAGTGCTCGTAGTGGACTTCGGTGCCCAATATGCCCAGCTCATTGCACGCCGTGTGCGGGAGGCGCACGTCTTCTCCGAGATCGTCCCGCGAACGATCAGCGCAGCTGAGGTTGAGGACCGCCAACCCGCCGGGATCATCCTGTCGGGCGGACCTGCGTCGGTCTATGCCGACGACGCCTACGACATCGATCCGCAGATCCTGAAGCTGGGCATACCGACCCTGGGCATCTGCTACGGCCATCAAGTCATCGCGCATGCTCTCGGCGGAGATGTCGCCCCCAACGACGTTGCGGAGTTCGGACGTGCCGAGCTTGCTGTTACTTCCCAGTCGCTTCTCCTGAACGAGCTTCCTGAGGAGCAGATCGTATGGATGAGCCATCGCGACGCAGTCGTCGCGCCCCCTGCCGGGTTCACCGTGACCGCGACCACAGCCGACTCTCCGGTGGCAGCGATGGAAGATTTGTCCCGGGGAATCTTCGGCGTCCAGTTTCACCCTGAGGTGGTCCATACCGCGCGCGGCCAGGAGATGCTCAAACACTTCCTCTACGAAGCGTGCCGAGCCCGCCCCCTGTGGACGCACGCCAGCATCATCGAGCAGTCCGTCGATGCGGTACGGAGCAGCGTCGACGACGGCGCCGTCATTTGCGGACTCTCAGGCGGCGTCGACTCGTCGGTGGCAGCCGCGTTGGTGCACAAGGCAATCGGGGATCAGCTGGTTTGCGTCTTCGTGGACCACGGCCTTCTGCGGAAGGACGAGGCGGAACAGGTCGAGGAGACATTCCGCTCCAGCTTTCACATGAATCTGATTCACGTGAAGGCTGAGGACCGCTTTCTTGCTGCGCTCGCTGGAGTCACCGATCCGGAGGAGAAGCGGAAGATCATCGGAGAGACGTTCATCAGAGTCTTCGAAGAGGTGGCCGCCGAAGTAAGCGACGTCCGCTTCCTCGTGCAGGGCACTTTGTACCCCGACGTGATCGAGTCGGGCACGGCGGACGCAGCCAAGATCAAGAGCCATCACAATGTCGGCGGATTGCCCGAAGACATGGAACTGAAGCTGATCGAGCCGCTGCGCGACCTATTCAAGGACGAAGTGCGGGCGGTCGGCGAGGAACTGGGTATTCCGGAGGAGATCGTGTGGCGCCAGCCATTCCCCGGTCCGGGTCTCGCGGTCCGCATCATCGGCGAAGTCACCAGAGAACGTCTGGAGATTCTCCGGGCGGCGGACGCAATCGTGCTGGAGGAGGTGCGTCGCGCGGGGCTCTACACCGAGTTGTGGCAGAGTTTTGCAGTACTCCCCGGTATCCGCTCGGTCGGTGTGCAAGGCGATGGGCGCACCTACGCCTATCCGCTCATCGTTCGCGCCGTTACCAGTGAAGATGCCATGACCGCCGATTGGGCGCGCCTGCCCTATGAGGTGCTGGAGCGTATCTCTTCGCGGGTGATCAACGAGGTAGAGGGCATCAACCGTGTTGCATACGACATCTCGTCGAAACCACCCGCCACTATTGAATGGGAATAACCGGCCGACGGTCATCAAAACGAGCCGTGGGCATTAGCTTATGGCTCAAGTGACTAGTTGCTCGCGTCGATAGCCTGTCGATACGGGCGCCGGAAGGGCACAGCGTGAGTTGGAGCGCAGATCCTGAGCTTCTGCAGATGTTCCTCGATGAAGTCGCGGAACGATCCACGCGGCTGATCGAGGGCGGCGAGGCCATGCAAAGCGGTGGCGTTGACCCCGAGATGGCCGCGGTCATGCTGCGCGAGGGCCACACCATCAAGGGGACCGCCCGGGTCATGGGCTTCGAGGCGATCTCCGATGCCGGCAAGATGATCGAAGACCTGTGGCGAGGGGTGAAATCGGGAGACATCGAGCCTTACCCAAACTTGGGTCGCTCGCTCGTCGCTTTGGCTGAGGCGCTCATGCCTGCAACCGAGGCGGATCCGGACGCAGGTAGCCCTGAGTTGGTTGACGCGATGGAGAAGCTGAATCGCGCCACCGGGTACATGCTGGGTGAAGCTGCGGAAACAGCGACGGGTTCCTCGCCAACCGAGGGAGTTGCGGACGAACCGGCGGACAGCCCGGCGGACATACCGGCGGAGGAACCGGCGCAAGCGCCGGCAGAGGTACCGGTGGCGGAACCAGGCGCGACAGTCAGCGCACCCGAGTCTGCCGAGCAGGCAGAGCCGCAGATTGCGGACGTCGTTCCGCTACCGGGCGCGATGGCCCCTTCCGACCCGCAGCCCGCACCGGAGCCACCGGCGACTACCGCCACCCCACCAGATCCGCCGCCCGTTGCCGCTCCCGAGACTGATCCGTCCGATTCCGCCGCGGTGGGCTCGGCAGCCCCGGCGGCTCCGCCGCCCGTCGTCGGTCCGGCGACCGTTGCCACCGGACAGCCGGAGCCGCCGGCGACCGTTCCGGAGCGCGAGGGTGTCGTGTCGGCGCGGGACGTGCCGCTTGACACGACAACGAGCGAGGTCATTGGCTCCGCGGCAGACGATGTCGAGGTGTACGGTCCCGATCTCGGAGGACTGCTCAGCTCGTTGGAGAATTGGGCCTCCGGCCAGACCATCCAAGTGAGCGCGGGTCGTTTGTACAGGCTCATAAACCACGTCGCCAGCCTGAGGGTCGAGCTCGATAGCGTGCTCGGGGAGATGCGCTATTCGCCACAGGTGACGCTCGACCTCATCGAGCATATGACTGATCTGGTCAGGGCGACCTCGTCACTCGAGGTCAACGCCATGGAATTGGGCGCCGTTCCCGTGCGCC
Source organism: Acidimicrobiia bacterium (assembly GCA_030066875.1). GTDB lineage: Bacteria > Actinomycetota > Acidimicrobiia > Spongiisociales > UBA5794 > JAAETI01. The sequence goes on from JASJAS010000001.1 coordinate 67,034, forward strand.
AGATGACAAACACATTGCCCCAGCTGGTGCGCTACTTGGCCAAGAAGCTGGGCAAAGAGATTCGATTCGAGATCGCGGCTGCGGACGATCTCGATGTGGATCGACAGGTGCTCGATAAGATCTCCGATCCGGTTCGCCAACTCATCGTCAATGCCGTCAATCATGGGATCGAGCTCCCCGCCGAGCGAGAAGCCGCAGGCAAACCCGCTACCGGCGTTGTGTCGGTTTCGCTGGCGAGGCGCGGCTCCAGCTTCGAGGTGATCGTCCAAGACGATGGGTCCGGCATCAACTACAACGAGGTCCGGCAACTGGCAGTGTCGCAAGGTTTGGTCGCGGCTGACGCTCCCGCCGATGTTGAAATGCTCCGTCCGATTCTCTTCTTCCCGGGTTTCACGACAAAAGCCGGCGATGAGCTCAACAGCGTTGGGGCCGGGTTGTCCAATGTGGCCGACGCCGTCGAATCGCTGTTTGGCCGCATTCGGATCGACTCGCAAGACGGTGCAGGCACCACCGTCACGCTGGTTGTGCCGACCGTACGAGACCTGCAGCGGGTCCTCATCGTGGATTCCGGGGGAACGAAATGGGCCATCCCCGAGGCTGTGATAGACGCCATCATCCCGATCGACTCCGCCTCGATTCGGTCCGAAGGCGACCGGCAGCTTCTCGCCCATGAAGATACCGAGATCCCACTTGCGCCGATTGCCAATGTCGTCGGAGCCACCGACACCCGGCCTCCGGTGCAGGTCGTTGCGTTGGCGCACCGCGCCGGTAACGCTGCGGTCACGGTCAACGAAGTGCTCGGCATTCGTGAGGTAGCAGCTAAGGAACTCGGCCCGGTCGTTTCCGGCCCGTCCCACATCACCGGTGCCGCTCTCATGGGTGGCGGCGACGTGGTTCTAGTCCTCGACGCCGGGGCGATCGTCCAGCTCTGCCAATCGGTGCCGCAACCAGTGGCCCCGCGGGCGCGCATCCTGGTGGTCGACGACTCGCAGGGCGCCCGGGCGGTCATCGCAGGATCGCTGGCTTCCAGCGGGTTCAGTACCAGCGTCGCCGAGAGCGGGTTCGAAGCGCTCGAGATTCTCAACGAGGAGCATATCGACGCTCTCGTGGTGGATTTCTCCATGCCCGCCCAGGACGGCGTCGAGTTGGTCCGCAAGGTACGTGAGTCCGGGGCCGAGATCCCGATCGTGATGCTGTCCGGCGTCGCCAAGGCCGAGGACCAGGAACGGGCGATCGAAGCCGGCGTTGACGCTTTCTTCGAGAAGGCCGACTTCCGAGAGGGCGCTCTCGCCAACCAGCTCCGTTCGCTGCTGGAATAGAACGCTCAAACCTCGCCTTCGCTCCTGCCCGTTGCCGTGTGGTCCGGTTCGCTTCCGACCGAGCCCGGGAGACTGGACGGACGGCGGGGTAGCCGGGCTTACATCCTTGTAGTTCCCATCCTGCGGAGTTCGTATAATCGGCGGCCATGCCCGATTCCCCCTTGCTCGAAGGACTGAACCCTGCGCAACGGCAGGCAGTGGCCGCTATCGACGGCCCGTTGCTGGTGGTTGCAGGTGCCGGTTCGGGCAAAACGCGAGTGCTGACCCGCCGTGTCGCCCATCTCATCCGCGATCACAACGTGTCCCCGTACGCAATCCTGGCCATCACCTTCACCAACAAGGCCGCCGGCGAGATGAAAGACAGAGTCGAGGGACTCGTCGGCGCGGTCGCCCGAGACATGTGGGTGTCTACCTTCCACAGCGCGTGTTCCCGCATCCTGCGCCGGGAAGCGCACCATCTCGGCTACCGGTCCGCGTTTTCTATCTACGACTCTGCGGACTCGCTCCGCCTGGTCACGCTGAGCGTCAGAGACCTCGACCTGGACCCCAAACGCTTCCCGCCACGCAGTATTCGAGCGGCGATTTCGAACGCCAAGAACGAACTCATCGATTACGAAACCTTCGCTGCCTCCGATTCGGGCTTCTATCACGAGAAGATCGCCGACGTCTACCGGCTGTATCAACAGCGTCTCGTCGAGGCCTCGGCGATGGATTTCGATGATCTGCTCATGTTGACTGTCGACCTGTTTCGAGCTTTTCCTGAGGTCTTGCAGCGCTATCAGGATCGATTCGGTTACGTGCTCGTGGACGAGTATCAAGATACGAACCATGCGCAGTACGTACTGGTCCGGCTGCTAACCGAGAAACACCGCAACCTTTGTGTCGTCGGTGATGGCGATCAGAGCATCTACCGCTTCCGGGGTGCAGATATTCGCAACATCAACGAGTTCGAGAAGGACTTCCCCGACGCTCAGATCGTGATGCTGGAACAGAACTACCGGTCCACCGAGACGATCTTGCAGGCGGCCAACGCAGTCATCTCTAACAACCCAAACCGCAAGCCGAAGCGGCTCTGGACTGAGTTCGGCCACGGGGAGAAGATCATCACCTACGAGGCCGAAGACGAGCACGACGAGGCAGCCTTTGTTGCCGAGGCGGTCGGCGCTCTGCGCGATGGTGGGCAAGACGCCAGGGAGATCGCCGTGTTCTATCGGACGAACGCACAGAGCCGTGTCGTAGAGGAGACCTTCGTCAACTTCGGCCAGCCCTATCAAGTCGTCGGCGGTGTCAAGTACTACGACCGCCGGGAAGTCAAAGACGTGCTGGCGTATCTGCGAGTCGTCACCAATCCCGACGACACGGTGGCCGTGAAGAGGATCGTCAATGTGCCAAAGCGGGCCATCGGCACAACCAGCGTCGCCCATGTCGATCGCCACGCGGAGGAGGAGGCCGTTTCCTTCTATGAGGCACTCCGGCAGGCCGGGGAGAACCCGCGCTTGTCTTCACGCGCACAGCGGGCAATGCTCGAATTCATCGGGCTCATCGACCATTTGACCTTCCTCGCCGAGCAAGGCCCGCGGGCAGGGCTCGAGGCGATTCTCAGCGAGACCGGATACCTCGACATGGTTCGCGCAGAACGCTCCATCGAGGCAATGGGCCGAGAAGAGAACCTCAAGGAGCTGGTATCGGCTGCGGCCGACTTCGAGGAGAACGGCCCGATCGCCTACGGGCGCGAGGAGTGGGCCGACCTCGACGGTCTACGCAAGACCGAGCTGTTCTTGGAGTCAATCAGCCTGGTCACCGACACCGATAGCTACGAGGACACCGAGGTCGTGACTCTGATGACGCTACATAACGCCAAGGGCCTCGAGTTCCCGGTCGTGTTCATGGTTGGAATGGAAGACGGGGTCTTCCCCCACATGCGGTCGCTGGGTGACCCCGCCGAGCTCGAAGAAGAACGGCGGCTCTGTTACGTCGGCATTACCCGGGCGATGCAGCGGCTGTTCCTCACTCGCGCGTGGAGCCGCAACATGTTCGGCACCAACAACTACAACCCGCCGAGCCGGTTTCTGCGCGAACTCCCCGATGGCCTGGTCCAGGCGGTCCAGAAACGAAAGCGAAAAGCGCACCTCGAGAGCCGAGCATTGCGCCCGACGATCTCCGCCGGCGAGCTCAGCGTCGGCGATCGGGTGCGCCATACCAAGTGGGGTGAAGGAACCATCTCACGCGTCGCCGGGGTGGAGGCGGTGGTCAACTTCGACGGACTGGGAGTGAAGCACCTGCACCTCGAACTGGCTCCCTTGGAGAAGGTCTGACCGGCACCGAGACGACTATTGTCTGCGACGAGATGCCGGTTCGAATCCTCATAGCCAAGCCGGGCCTCGACGGGCACGACCGCGGGGCCAAGGTCGTGTCGCGGGCCCTGCGTGATGCCGGCTGTGAAGTCGTCTACTCGGGCTTGCACCAAACGCCCGAGCAGATCGTCGAGACTGCCATCCAAGAGGACGTCGACGGCGTGGGGTTGTCCGTACTATCCGGAGCTCACATGACGCTGTTTCCGAGGGTCGTTGAGCTGTTGCGCGAACGGGAGGCCGACGACATAGTCGTGTTCGGGGGCGGCATCATTCCCGACGAAGACATGCCCAGGCTCGAGGACGCCGGCCTGGCGATGATCTTCACACCGGGCACTCCACTGTCCGATATCACCGACTGGGTTGCCGAGCGCTTTGGTGACACCGACTGATGAATCACCAAATGCAGGACCCGCATCGCCACGCGTCGATTCCGTCGACACAGGAGAGCAACATTGAAGATCCATGAGTTTCAAGCCAAGGAACTGATGGCGGCGCGCGATATCCCCGTTCCCCGGGGAGAGATGGTGACGACGGTTGCCGATGCAGTCGCAGCGGTTGCTCCCCTTGTCGAGGCAACCGGCAATCCTGTTGTGGTGGTGAAGTCGCAAATCCACGCTGGCGGGCGGGGCAAGGGCCGGTTCTTGGAGGATCCCGACCTCGGTGGCGTCAACGTGGTGTTGGATGGAATCGACGGAGGGCTCGAAGCCGCCAAGCGCAAGGTCGGGGAGCTGGCCGGCCGGATGCTCGGGAACACGCTCGTCACCATCCAGACCGGTTCTGCCGGGAAGAAGGTCAACCGGCTCTACATCGAGCAGGGCATCGACGTAGAACGCGAGCTGTATCTCTCTGTGCTACTCGACAGGGCAAGCAGCAAGAACGTCGTCATGGCGTCCACGGAAGGCGGCACCGAGATAGAGGAAGTGGCGGCCGAGACGCCCGAGAAGATCCTGAAAGCCGAGATCGACCCAGGCCTGGGCCTACTCGATTTTCAGGCGCGCCAGCTGGCGTTCGGACTGGGCCTCGAAGGCGTTGCCTTCAAGAACGGGGTCCGCTTCATCAAAGCACTCGCTGCCGCCGCGGTTGAGCTCGACACCGATCTCATCGAGATCAACCCCCTCGTTGTTGCCAAAGACGGGTCGGTCCTTGCCCTTGACGGCAAGATGAGTTTCGAGGCGAACGCGCTCTACCGGCATCCCGAAGTACAGGACATGCGAGATCTGAGCGAGGAGAACGCCGCTGAGATCGAAGCCTCCGGCTACGGTCTCAGCTTCATCAAGCTCGACGGGACTATCGGTTGCATGGTCAATGGAGCCGGCCTGGCGATGGCGACGATGGACATCATCAAATACGTTGGAGGTGAGCCCGCCAACTTCCTCGACGTCGGTGGAGGCGCGGACAAGGATCAGGTAACGGCCGCATTCAAGATCATCACCCGAGACCCAAACGTCAAGGGGATCTTCATCAACATCTTCGGTGGCATCATGCGTTGCGACACCATTGCCCAAGGGGTGGTCGATGCTGTCTCCGAAGTAGGTCTGGACATGCCGCTCGTTGTGCGGCTCGAAGGAACCAATGTCAGTCTGGGTAAGCAAATCCTCGACGACTCGGGCTTGAACATCCTGAGCGCCACAGACATCAAAGACGGGGCGCTGAAGATCCTGAAGGCGACGCGGTCATGAGTGTTCTCGTTGACAAGAGCACCAAGGTGATGGTCCAAGGGATGGGCAAGACCGGTCGTTTCCACACTGACAAGGCGATCGCATACGGCACCCAGATGGTGGCCGCAGTCCACCCTTCCCGTGCGGGGCAGACCGAGATCTATGAAGGCGAGACCGATCACTCAGGGGTACCCGACCGACCCGACACCTACCGGGTCGAGCTGCCGATATACCGTACGGTGAGAGAAGCCGCTGCTGCTAGCGGCGCAACGGTCAGTGTGGTCTACGTGCCCCCGCCGTTTGCCGCCGACGCCATCATGGAGGCGGCCGACGCCGGTCTCGAGTTGATCGTCTGCATCACCGAGGGAATCCCAGTCACCGACATGGTGCAAGCCAAGAGCTATCTGGCGACACGCCAAGCCCGTCTGGTGGGACCCAATTGCCCGGGCGTGATCACCCCCCGGCAGTGCAAGATCGGGATCATGCCCGGCTATATCCACGAGGCCGGAAACGTCGGCGTTGTGAGCCGGTCTGGGACGCTCACCTACGAGGCAGTCCACCAACTAACTCAGGTTGGGTTGGGCCAGACGACTGCGATAGGTATCGGTGGCGACCCGGTGAATGGGACGGACTTCATCGACTGCTTGCAGATGTTCAATGAAGATCCCGCTACCGAAGGCGTAATCATGATCGGCGAGATTGGCGGCGCCGCCGAGGAAGAAGCAGCCGACTGGATCAAGCAGCACATGAGCAAACCAGTAGCCGGGTTCATTGCCGGCGCGACCGCGCCCCCCGGCAAGCGGATGGGGCATGCCGGTGCCATCATCACGGGTGGCAAAGGGACTGCTGCGGACAAGATCGCTGCACTTCAAGCTGCCGGAGTCGCCATAGCGCCAACTCCGACCGACATGGGGGCGACGATGGCCGAGGCGATGAGCCGCTGAGGCCGGGCCCACGCAAACTCGAGCAGCCAATCCGTGGGGTGGTTGCGAGTTGCCTAAGCTGGCCGCTCATGGGCCGGCCAATCAAGGGGTAACAGTGAGTCGCACGCAAGTTCGCCGAGCATTGATTTCCGTCAGCGACAAGACAGGGCTCCTGGACTTCGCCGCCCGCCTCGTGGCAGAAGGTGTCGAGATCATTGCCTCGGGCGGTACCGCGCGAGCATTGCGCGCCGGCGGGCTTGCTGTGATTTCGGTCGAGGAGGTCACGGGAGCGGCCGAGATGCTCGACGGTCGCGTCAAGACCCTGCACCCCCGTATCCACGCCGCCATCCTGGCGGATGTCGGTGTCTCCGACCATCGCAACCAACTGTACGCAGAGAACCTTGCCCCGATTCAGCTGGTGGTTGTCAACCTGTATCCGTTCGAAGAAGGTGTTGCTCGGTCCGACATCTCGAAATCCGAGGCGATTGAGCTGATCGACATAGGTGGTCCGACGATGGTGCGGGCAGCCGCCAAGAACCACAAATGGGTAGGGGTCGTGACCTCGCCGGATCAGTACGAACAGGTACTGGAAGCTGTGGCCGCTGGAGGGCTCGACGACGAACTGCGGCTCGATCTCGCCCGCATGGCTTTCTACCGAACCGCGCGCTACGACTCGGCGATCGTTGCCTACTTGGAGAGCCTTGCGGGCGATGTCCCGGAGCGCATGATGCTGGCGCTGGACCGTGTCACGGAGCTGCGTTACGGCGAGAACCCTCATCAGCCGGCGGCGCTGTATTCCGAGCGCGGCCGAGCCAGTTGGTGGAACCGGGCCAACCAGCTCCAGGGCAAGGAGATGTCTTTCAACAACTACCTGGATGCTGAGGCCGCCTGGCGACTGGCGAACGACTTCGTCGAGCCAACTGCGGTCATCGTCAAGCACGCCAATCCGTGCGGTGTCGCCAGCCGCGATTCGATTCAGGAGGCATTCCTCACGGCCTGGGAGTGCGACCCGCTCTCGGCCTTCGGAGGCGTGATCGGCATCAACGGCACGATCGATGAGCCGACTGCACGGTTGATCGTGTCGAACTTCGTCGAAGTCGTCATTGCTCTTGGTGTAACCGATGGGGCCGCCGAGATCCTCAGTCGGAAGGAGAACTTACGGGTGCTCACGGCTCCGCCGCCGGAGGGAGACGACCTTGATATGCGCCGTGTAGAGCATGGGTTTGTTGCCCAGCAACGTGATGAGGTGGTCAAGACCAAGCCGGGAAAGCTACCTGAGGAGTGGGAATCGGTTGGGGAGCGGCCGTTGAGTACCGATCTACTGATCGATCTACGTTTTGCCTGGATCGTTGCTGCCCATACCAAGTCGAATGCAATCGTGGTTGCACGCAACCGAGCGGCCGTTGGGATCGGGGCCGGGGACCAGTCCCGAGTCGGTGCAAGCGAACGCGCTCTCCGACAGGCAGGCGACCGTGCCCATGGGGCTGTCGTCGCATCGGACGGCATGTTTCCATTCCGCGACGGGGTTGATTCCCTTGGCCAGGCCGGTGTCGTGGCAGTGGTTGAGCCTGGAGGATCCATGCGCGATGACGAGGTGGTGGATGCCGCAAACGAACACCGGATGGCGATCGTGTTCACCGGCGTGAGGCATTTCCGCCACTGAGCACACGGCTATGGCGAGCTGCGTGGTGGCCAGGCTCGGCACAGGCCTAGCGTTTGTGCCATCCACTACCCTCTAGCGGCGACACACTCGATCAATTGGAGGGTACGGCCAATGGCCACCGCGATAACCATGGACCCGGAGGGGCTGCAAGTTCCCGACGAGCCAATCATTCCGTTCATCGAAGGCGACGGCATCGGTCCGGATATTTGGACGGCCGCGCAAGCCGTGTTCGACGCAGCAGTAGACAAGGCCTTTGGGGGATCGAAGAAGGTCGCCTGGACCGAGGTGCTTGCCGGCCAGAAGGCGTTCGACCAGACCGGTCAGTGGCTTCCCGACGAGACGGTGGACATGTTTCGCAGCCATCTCGTCGGCATCAAAGGTCCGTTGACTACTCCGGTCGGAGGTGGCATCCGCAGCCTCAACGTGGCTCTGCGCCAAATACTCGACCTGTATGTGTGTCTGCGACCGGTGCGCTGGTATCGAGGCGTTCCTTCCCCGGTGAGGCACCCTGAGCTGGTCGACATGGTGATCTTCCGGGAGAACACCGAGGACGTCTACGCGGGCAAGGAACTCGAATCCGGCTCCGATGGGGCCCGGCAACTTCTCGACTTCCTCGATGAGACATTCGGCTGGGAAATCAACGAAGACAGCGGTCTCGGTATCAAGCCGATCTCCGAAACCGGATCCAAGCGTCTGATCAGGGCCGCGATTCAGTATGCCCTCGACAACGACAGGCGCAACGTGACGCTGGTCCACAAGGGCAACATCATGAAGTTCACGGAGGGAGCCTTCCGGACCTGGGGCTACGAGGTGGTGCGCGACGAGTTCCCCGACGTCGCCGTCTCCTGGGAGGACTGTGCGGGGCAGCCGGGGGACAAGCTGCTCGTGCAGGACGTGATAGCCGACGCCTTCTTGCAGCAGATCCTGACCCGACCGGCCGAATACGATGTCGTCGCGACGATGAACCTCAACGGCGACTACATGTCCGACGCGCTGGCCGCCCAGGTCGGCGGAATCGGGATCGCGCCGGGCGGAAACGTCAACTACGTAACCGGCCACGCCATCTTCGAGGCGACCCACGGCACCGCACCGAAGTATGCCGGGTTGGACAAGGTCAACCCGGGCTCGGTGATTCTGTCGGGCGAAATCATGTTCCGTCACCTCGGGTGGGGGGCAGCCGCCGACCTCATAGTCAAGGGGTTGGAGGCCGCTATCGCCGACAAGATCGTGACCTACGACTTTGCGAGGTTGATGGACAACGCAACTGAAGTCAAAACATCGGAGTTTGGGGAAGCGGTCATCGCCCGCATGTAGCGGAGGCGTTGCACCGAGAAGGAGCTGAGCATGAGCAAAGTAACCGTGGTAGGGGCAGGCAAGTACGGTTCGACGACGGCGCAACGTCTTGCCGAGTGGGACATCATCGATGAGGTCGTAATGACCGACATCGTCGAGGGATTGCCCCAGGGTCTCGCGCTCGACATGAACCAGAGTCGTCCGGTGATTGGCCACAAGACGCTCGTTGTCGGTACCAACGACTACGCCGACACGTCCCAGAGCGATGTGGTGATCATTACGGCCGGCTTGCCTCGGAAGCCCGGCATGTCACGGATGGACTTGCTCGAGGTGAATGCGAAGATCGTCAAGAGCGTCACCGAGGAGATCGTGCGCTACTCACCAGATGCGGTTTTGATTGTGGTGACCAACCCTCTTGACCAGATGACGACTCTGGCGGCCGACGTATCCGGCTTCCCGAGGAGCCGAGTGTTCGGTCAGGCTGGCATCCTCGACAGCTCTCGCTTTGCGCATTTCATCTCGGAGAAGACGGGAGCCGACATTCAGACGGTGCAGGCGGTGACCCTGGGAAGCCACGGGGAGACCATGGTCCCGGTGCCTTCTTTGTGCCGCATCGGAGACCAGGCACTGACCGAGGTGCTGGACCCGGGGACCATCGATGACCTGGTCGACCGCACGCGCAAGGGCGGGGCCGAGATCGTCGCCTACCTCAAGACCGGGAGCGCCTACTACGCGCCTTCGGCGGCAGCTGCCTACATGGCCAAAGCGGTTGTTGAGGACAGCGGCGAGAACATGCCCGTCTGCGCTTGGATGACGGGGGAGTACGGCATCGAGGACGTGTATCTCGGAGTCATTGCCGAAGTCGGTGCAGGAGGTGTCAAGTCGGTTGTCGAACTCCCGCTCACCGACGACGAGGCAGCCGGACTCGCTGAGGCCGCGGTCGCGGTCAAGGAGAAAGTGGCTGACCTAGCGCAGATCGAGTTCTGATCACGCACCCCGGACCGGGCATAGCCAGCCGGTGGGGTACAAGGCATCCTTGGGCTCACCGGGCGGCGTCGGTATCGTTCGGCCTGCGATGGCAGTAGCGACAGGAGTCGACCCGTGAACAAAGCCGATCTAGTCGATCAGGTTGCGGCGCGCACCGGGCAGACCAAGGTGGCGGTGGCTGCCACTATCGAGGCGGCCATGGATGCCATCATGGAGTCCGTCGCTAGTTCCGAGTCGGTGACGCTGAGCGGCTTCGGCACTTTCGAACCTCGAGAGCGTCGGGCCCGAACCGGTCGCAACCCACGCACCGGTGACCCTGTACCGATCCCGCCCAGGACGGTGCCGGCCTTCCGTCCCGGCAACACCTTCAAGTCCGCGGTCGAGTAACTCTTCTCCGGGCAATCTTGCTGAGAGCGGCCAAGACCGTGTAGGTGAGGCGAGAGATCTTCTCTAGTAATCGATGTCGAGATCGTTCATGACAGCCGCCCACTTGTTGATGACACCCTGGTTCATCATCAGGACGGCCATGTTGCCCTGCACCTTGATCTTGCCCGTCATGAACGCCATCTGTGTGTTGAGCTCACCCTTGAACATGGCGGTTGCGGTCTCGTAGGTACTCGAGATAGAAACCTCGGCGCCATCGAGATCTCCCGTCGCCATCGTTGCCGTCCCATTGGCGACCTCGAGGTAGTAGTTGATGTCACCCTGCGGTGCCTCGGTGACTTCGAATTGCAGCCCGAGGTTGATGTTGGCGATCGAGCCGACAAAGTCGTCATTGGCCCCGAGAGCCTCGGTGGCGGCAGACATATGGTCGTCGCTCAAGAACTGAACGCCCATTGATCGATTCCTTTTTCTAGGAGACGCCCTCATTGTAGACCGGCCACACCAATTTTGAGCGATCAGTCAACTTCCTCACATGCCTCGAGGGTGTAGCCGGCGGCCTACGTCTGGCCGGCTTTCCGCCTGTCCTTGAACTTGGCGACGATGTAGTCGCGGTTCATCAGAGCGATGTTGTCGATGCTGATGCTCTTCGGGCAAGCTTCTTCGCACTCGCCGTGGTTGGTGCAGGAGCCAAAGAACTCCTCCATCTTCTCCACCATCGCGATCGTGCGCTCGTACCGCTCCGGCTGTCCCTGGGGCAGCAAGTTGAGATGGGCCAGCTTGGCCGATGTGAACAGCTGCCCGGCACTGTTGGGGCAGGCCGCAATGCAGGCGGCACACCCAATACAGGCCGCGGCATCCATCGATGACTCGGCGGCGGGCTTGGGCACCGGAATCAGGTTGGCATCGGGGGCGCCACCGGTGTTGACGCTGATGTAGCCCCCAGCCTCGACGATCCGGTCCAACGGAGACCGGTCGACGATGAGATCCCGCATGACCGGCATCCCTGTCGCTCGCCACGGTTCGATGACGATTCGGTCGCCGTCACTGAATCTCCTCATATGGAGCTGGCAGGTTGCCGTGCCCTTCTGGTCGCCATGGGGATGACCGTTGATCATCACGCCGCAGGTGCCGCAAATCCCTTCACGGCAGTCGTGATCGAACTCGATAGGTACCTCGCCGGCTTCGACCAGCCGCTCGTTGACCACATCGAGCATCTCGAGGAACGACGAGTCGGGGCTGATTCCCTTTGCCTCATACTCCTTGAACTCGCCTGGCTTGCCGGGGCCGTCCTGGCGCCACACTTTCAGTGTGAGATCCATTACTTGTAGCTCCTTTGTGCCAGGGCGACGTTCTCAAACTCGAGCGGTTCCCTGTGATGGGCCTGGGGAACGTTGTAGCCCTTCCACTCCCAAGCCGACACGTGTGCCTGATTGAGGTCGTCTCGTTGTGCTTCACCCTCCTCGGTCTGGTGCTCAACGCGGAAGTGGCCGCCGCAGGATTCCTCCCTCTCCAGGGCATCCCGGCACATCAGTTCCGCAAGCTCGAAGAAGTCGGCAACCCGATTGGCCTTCTGCAACTCGGAGTTGTAGTTGTCCTCGGTGCCGGTGACTCGAACGTTCTTCCAGAATTCGTCCCGCAGTGCCGGTATCTGGGAGAGTGCCTTCTCCAGCCCTGGTTTGCTGCGAGCCAGCCCGCAGTACTCGATCATTATCTTGCCGAGCTCGCGGTGGAAAGAATCGACGGTTCGCGTCCCGTTGATCGAGAGCAGCCGCTTCATTCGGCCGTCGACCTCCCGTTCCGCCTCCTGGAACACCTCGTGATCGGTTGGGACCGGGCTGATGTTCAACCAATCGGCCAAGTAATCGGCAATGGTGTAGGGGAGCACGAAGTAGCCATCAGCAAGACCTTGCATGAGGGCACTGGCTCCCAGCCGGTTGGCCCCGTGGTCCGAGAAGTTCGCCTCACCGATGGCGTACAGGCCCGGCACGTTCGTCATGAGGTTGTAGTCAACCCACAGACCTCCCATCGAGTAGTGCGGCGCCGGGTAGATGCGCATCGGTACCTCATAGGGATCCTCATCGGTGATCCGCTCATACATCTCGAAGAGGTTGCCGTAGCGGGCTTCGATCACATCCTTTCCCAGCCGGTTGATGGCATCTGCGAAGTCGAGATAGACGCCGTTCTTGAGGGGGCCCACCCCGCGGTTCTCGTCGATCATGCGCATGGCTGCCCGCGACGAAACATCGCGCGGCGCAAGGTTGCCAAACGACGGGTAGATGCGCTCGAGGTAGTAGTCCCGATCCGACTCCGGGATGTCGTTGGCAGCCCGGGTGTCGTCCGGATCGACGGGTACCCAGATCCGGCCGTCGTTGCGCAGCGACTCCGACATGAGGGTGAGCTTCGACTGGAACTCGTCGTGCACAGGGATGCAGGTCGGGTGAATCTGTGTGAAACACGGGTTGGCGAAGAAGGCGCCCTTGCGGTGAGCTCGCCAGATCGCTGTGGTGTTGCAGGCCATTGCCATGGTGGACAAGAAGAAGACGTTGCTGTAGCCACCCGTGGCGAGGACTACCGCGTGTGCCGAATGAGAGCTGATCTCGCCGTTGATGAGATCACGCACGACCACTCCCACGGCGCGGCCCTCGTGGAGCACAACCTCGAGCATCTCGCTGCGGTTGAACAGTTTGACGTTGCCCAGCGAGACCTGGCGGGCCAAGGCCTGGTAGGCACCCAGCAGCAACTGCTGCCCCGTTTGCCCGCGGGCGTAAAACGTCCGTGACACCTGCGCGCCGCCGAACGACCGGTTGTCGAGCAGGCCGCTGTATTCCCTGGCGAACGGAACTCCTTGCGCCGTGCATTGATCGATGATCTCGTTGGAGACTTCGGCCAGGCGGTATACGTTCGCCTCCCGGGAGCGGTAGTCGCCCCCTTTGACGGTGTCGTAGAAGAGGCGATAGATGCTGTCGCCGTCGTTTGGGTAGTTCTTTGCCGCGTTGATGCCGCCCTGAGCGGCGATGGAGTGGGCTCGCCGCGGCGAATCGTGATAGGTGAAGACCTTCACGTTGTAGCCGAGTTCGCCCAGGGTGGCAGCGGCTGAGGCACCGGCGAGGCCGGTGCCGATGATGATGATCTCGTACTTCCGCTTGTTTGCCGGGTTTACGAGCTTGATATCAAAGCGATGATTGGTCCACTTGTCTTCGATCGGTCCCGCCGGGACCTTCGCATCGAGTGTCGTCACGAGGCCTCCTCAGGAAATGATTCCGACTTGGACTGCGATGGGAAAGCTGAGGTTCCCGAGGACTATCACCGCAGTGAAGCCCCAGGCCAGGTAGCGCCGCCACTTGTTGTACAGCTCGTTGTTGGCGCCGACGCTTTGGAAAAGGCTCCACACGCCATGAAGAATGTGAAGTCCTAGAGCGAGGTTGGCGGCGATGTAGATGATGGCGACGGGGAGACGCTCGAAACTGGCGACCATGTTGTCGTAGACCTCGCCTCGTACGAAGTCCGGATTGGCTGTGCCCCAAGTCAGATCGGCGAGGTGGAAGAGCACGAAGAGGATCACTATGACGCCCGACCATCGCATCGTGCGCGATGCATAGTTGGCGGCCAGATACTCGCGGGGTACGTCGTAGCGAATCCTCCCGCGAGCCTGCAGATTGGTCCTAGTCAACGAATATGCCGCGTGGATGTGAACGGCGAAGGCAGCGGTGAGTCCGATCCGCATGATCCACAGGAGATGGGTGCGAGGTACGAGATGCCCGCCCAAATCGCGCAGCGACTCGCCGTACTCGTTGATCTCTTCAGGTCCGAAGAAGACCTTCATGTTGCCCAGCATGTGCGCTGCGATGTAGCCGAGCAGGATCACCCCGCTCACGGCCATGATCCACTTCTTAGCGACGTCCGAGCGGTAGAACTCGAGGATCCAAGGGAGCTTCCTGGCCGGCTTGGTGTCCTGGCGGCGGCCGGTTGTGGTCACCGTGAACCTCCTTATCCAACGCGTCGGCTCATTATCGCAGGGCGAATCGTCGGCTCCACCACCGAGTTCGGAGCAAGGTTTCGACCAACACCGCGCGAATGTGGTCAGCCGCGCTCAGTAGTTTGTGATACATAGCGCGCGCCGTCGCGCGATAGCGCTTTGAGCCGTCACGATTGCCGAGTTATGCAAGCGCCACAAGGGATTTCCGGGTTGACAGGCGCGCGCGGTGTTGGTTGAATCACATGAACGTAATTACGAACGTGTAGGGAGATGTACGTTGTTCGCCCGTTTGCTCGAGGTGCTGGACACAGAAGACCTGTCTTGGCACGACCTTGCCAACTGTCGGGGTGCCGACCCTGATCTCTTCTTTCCAGAGCGGGGCGCCTCGACCCGCACTGCCAAATCAATCTGTCGTCAATGCGCCGTCCGAGATCAGTGTCTCGAATTCGCCATCGTGTCTAGTGAGAAATTCGGAATTTGGGGTGCGATGTCAGAACGGGAGCGGCGCAAGATTCGGCGTGAGCGCGCCGATGCCGAAAAACGCCGCAAGGTGTCGTAGCCAGCAGCTCGAACCGTCAACCAACGCCAATTCAACACTCGCGGGGTCGTCTACCCTCTGCGTCGGTATCAATCGAGCTGGATGGAAACTGTGATAGGTGGGATTGTCGTTGTCGTCGTCCTGGCGGCGGTCGTTGTCTTCCTGCTGCTGCGGGACCGGCAACGGACCAATGCAGGAGACGCCGCAACCGGCGAGGTGACCGGCCTGGCAGGCCGGCGCCCGAGTGCGGACTTCCACATCGTGAGCAACGAGGCTCTGGTGACTTTCGATGTGCCGCTTCCCTTGGAGGGGGCCGACCCGGTGCTGCGCGATCTGCTCCTCCACCAGGCTGTCGAGCTGATGCGCGATCGAAAAGCCCGCGGTCAGCCGCTGGAAGGAATCGAGGTCATTCGCGTTTTCGGGATGCGAGCCGGTAGCAGAGGTGAAGTGGGAGTGCTCGAGCTTACGGAGCTGAACGAGCTTCCCGAGGTGGCGGTGCCGATTCCGCTGGCGCGTACGGTTGCCGAGGATCATGACCCGCTGCGCTCGATCGGCGAAACGGACATCAAGAAGATCATGCCGCTCAGCGACGCGACGGCCCTCGATCAGCTTGCTCCGATTGGCTCCGATATCCGTCTCACCGCAGGAATCGCAGCCGGTCTGCGCTCCATGGGTATTGACCCCGATGCGATGTCTGTCGATGAGCTCGGGCTCGGGTTGCTCGAGTTGGCCGGCTACCAGGTCAGCGGCCGCGGGGACGGAACCTATGTTGCTTCGGGAGGCGGATCGAGTTCGTTTGTCTACTTCGTGGTTCATGACGCTGGCTCCTATCCCGAGCTCGAGGCCAGTGCCATGAGCGAGTTTCTGGTTGGCTACGCCGGAGCGCGGACCGATCGGGGGCTGCTGATCACTGACAAGTACGGGCCTTATGCGGTCTACGAGAAAGAGCGGTCCAACCCCAACTGCCGGTTTATCACCAGGGAACGACTTCAGGCGTTCGTTGATTCGATAGCACTGTCCTAGTGCCCCAGCCGCTAGGGCTTGCCCGTCGGTGCGAGTAGACTCATGAGAGGCTTGGTAGAGCGCTCGTTGTAACGCGCCCAAGCTGAACAAGGAGTCAACAAAAGTGTTCAAGAACTTCCAAGGCTGGGAGATCATCGTTGTTCTGGTGATCATCCTGCTGCTTTTCGGTGCACGAAAGCTGCCCGATCTTGCCCGCTCGATTGGCGCGTCGGCGAAGGAGTTCCGCAAGGGTCTCGACGAGGGTGTCGACGAAGACGAAACGGATGAGCCCAGCTGAGCTGAAGAAGCTGCTGGGTTCAGCACATCGTTACGAAGCGAGGCTCGTCAGCTTCGTCCAAGCTGTTAGAGCCAGATGTTGTGACGAAGAAAGTGGAGCTTGCTCCCTTTCTTCGCCCTACTCGAGTGTGAAACGCTCGGGTAGGCGGGAACCGGATCTCGCTCCCGAGCGTTAGCTGACCTAGGAGTCCGGGGAAGGCCATGGCCGAAGAATCGACCCCTACCTGGGAAGACGTTGCGCGTGTCTATGGGCGCAAGATCTACAACTTTGCCTATCGCCTCACCGGAAACCCGGATGACGCCGCGGACCTCGTTCAAGAGGTTCTGCTCCGGGTTCGCAAGGGCCTTTCTTCATATACTCCCGGCTCCTTCGACGGGTGGCTGTGGCGAATCACCAGAAACGCCTTCCTGGACGATATCCGCAAGAAGAAGCGGCGCCCCACCAGCCCGCTGCCTGAGGACGAACGAAATATCGCGGCGGCGAGTCCTTCCCCCGACGAGGTTCTTGCTTCGGTTCGGCTCTCCGAGGACATCCAGAGTGCACTGCTCAAAGTTCCCCTCGACTTTCGCGAGTGCGTCGTCTTGTGCGATGTCGTCGGCCTCACCTACGAGGAGATCTCAGAAGCGGTCGAAGCTCCGGTCGGAACCGTCCGCAGCAGGATCCATCGGGGACGCAAGATGCTCCGGGAGTTGTTGACATGGCCCGTGTGACGTCTTCCAACTCGTGTGCTACCGCCGAATTGGTGTCCGCCTATCTCGACGGCCAATTGCAGCCGGGTGAACTCGACATGGTTGTGGAGCATCTCAACGGGTGTGCCGATTGCATCGGCGAGTTCCACACACTCAAAGACATCAGGGCCGCATTGCGAACGCTGCCGCTGCTGGAGGTGCCGCAGCGATTGCTTCCCGATACCCATCCCGGCGAGCAGCTGTCTGCGTATCTCGATGGTCAGCTCACGACTACCGAATACGACTTCGTCAGCTCTCATTTGGACTGGTGTACCGACTGCAGGCTGGAACTGCATGAACTCGACGCCGCTCGAACTGCGGTCCGCTCTCTCCCCGGGCTCGAACCGCCGGAGTTCTTGTCGGTGCACCGGGAACGAATCGAACGCGAACGTTGGACCAGACGTCGAGTGGTAACGGCCGGAGTCGGCATCGCCGCGGCCGCCGCGCTGTTCTTTGCCACGTTCGGACCGTCGTCTGGATCCGCGGGTGATCTGGACATCAATCCCTTCTTCGACCAGCACCAGGCACGCGTGTCGGTTGAGGCCGGGATCAACGTCGTCCCCGCGATCGCGCCGGGAGCGACACCTTGAAGCGCCTGACGATTCGCTCGGCCCTTCTGTTCTCCCTCAGCGGGTTGTTGCTTGCTGGAATGACCACCGCAGCAGGCGCAATCGAGTTGGAGGACTACCTCGCAGACGCCGAAGGCGCGAGCTACGCCGGCCGGCAGGCGACCTGGTGTAGGTACGGCGGTCAGACGCAGTTCAACGTGGTGTCGATCGAGCATGCCGGCTCGCTCTTGATGGTCGAAGGCGGCGGCTCGTCACAGATGGTGGGCGGCGGCAAGTACTCCGTCGTCGGTGAAGCAAGTTCAGGGCTGGCTCTCTCCGGTTGGTCGACTATCACACCCGCCGACCGGTACGTGACGGCTTCGGCGAACTCCGAGACCAGACTGGGGCGCGAGATCGTGGTTGTCACCGTTGAGGAGGATGCCGCACTGCGAGCTCGGATCTGGTTCGACAACGAAACAGGCGCCGCCCTCGGATCCGAGGTCTATGACGGGAACGGCGAGTTATTCCGGCTGAGCTGGATGCTCGACTTCGACCCCAATCCCCGCAAGATCTTCACCATGATGCGCGAACAGGACTCGACCTATGACGTTGTCGTGGCCGCAGACGCAGGCGACCTCCCTGACGTTGTAGCGGGATACCTGAGAGTCGATTCGTATGCCGGTCCAGACGACTCGCTCCATGCCTTCTACACCGACGGGTTGTTCTCGTTCTCGATATTCCTGGTCGATGGAGACCTCGCCGCTGGCCCGTTCGGTGACGCCGAAACTATGCGGGTCGACGGGAGCGACTACCGATGGCTGCTGACCCCAACCGACATGTGGCTGCAATGGGTCGGGGGCGGCACCACCTACGTGTTGGTCGGGGATCTCCCACCCGACCATCTCGAAGACGTCCTTCGTGAACTGCCCCGACCTTCCCCGGGAAACATCTTCGCCCGCATCTGGAGGGGCCTCTTCGGGTAGCGGGGCACGCTGCCGGCGCATTGTGCCGGCTCCGCTCGGAATGGAACGCACCTGACCACTCGGCGCGGCGCCTGAACCGAGCACCCACCCACCCACCTGCTTCTTGCGGATATACCTACGAAATGGCGAAGTTAGGTCCGCCGGAATCGTGTGTGGGGGCGGAGGCTCCAGGCAAGCCCTACGCGTACCGGCCAATCTCGCGTCTCGCCACAACCATGTTGTGCACTTCGTCCGGGCCGTCGGCGATCTGCAAGCTTCGCGCCCCGGCCCACATCCTCGCCAGGGGAGTGCCGTCGGCAATTCCGGCGCCGCCGTGCACCTGGATGGCGCGGTCGATGACCCAAAGAGCGGTTCGGGGCGCTACGACCTTGATGGCCGAGATCTCACGCCGGGCCGCACGATTGCCGACGGTGTCCAACAACCACGCGGTGCGCAGGACGAGGAGCCGAGCTTGTTCGAGCCGCCATCGGGCTTCGGCAATCCAGTCTTGGATGACGCTCTTGTCGGATATCGCAGACCCGAAGGCGCTTCGCTCCTTGGCGCGAGTGACCATGAGATCAAACGCTCTTTCGGCCATCCCGAGCACCCGCATGCAATGATGGATCCGCCCGGGCCCGAGGCGTGCCTGGGCGATCATGTAGCCGTCGCCCTCGTCGGCGATGACGTTGGACGTCGGCACCCTGACGTTGTGGAACTCGACTACACCGTGGCCGCCGCGCTCGTGGAATCCAAACACCGACAGGTCGCGGACCACCTCGACACCGGGGCCGTCCATTGGAACAAGGATCATCGAGTAGCGGCGGCGCGGCTCAGCCTTGGGATCGGTAACGCCCATGAAGATGGCGATCCTGCAGTCCGAACTCATTGCTCCCGTAGCCCACCACTTGCGGCCGTTTATCACGTATTCGTCCCCACGACGCTCTGCGGTGGCCGCAAGATTGCGCGGGTCCGAGGAAGCGACTTCTGGCTCGGTCATGGCGAAGCAGGAGCGGATCTCTCCGTTGAGCAGCGGTACCAGCCAATCCTGCTGTTGTTCTCGGCTGCCGAAGTCTGCAAGCACCTCCATGTTTCCGGTATCGGGGGCGGAGCAGTTGGTCGCCTCGGGCGCCAGCTCAATGGAGCGTCCCATGATCTCCGCCAGCGGGGCGTACTCGACGTTCTGCAGCCCGGCGCCCCATTCCTCGTTGGGTAGGAACAGGTTCCACAGGCCCTGCGACTTCGCGGTGGCCTTGAGACCGCGCAGCGTCGGAGTCGCTTCGGGGCCGGCAGCGGCACGTTCCTTCTCGTGATCGGCTTCGGCCGGATAGACAAATTCGTCCATGAAAGCGCCGAGTCTCTTCTGGTACTTCCTACTGCGTTTGGAGTGCTCGAAGTCCACTGCCGCTCCCGTTGTCGCTGCCGACGATGACCTTATCAAACAAGAGAAGCGGCCCCGCAGAGCCGCTCCTCGAATGAATGGTTGGCGCCTAGATCTTTGCTAGCGCCTCCGTGTACGCCTCGAATTCACGGGCGATCCCTAGGGACTCTGTGTTGATCACCTCGCGGACAATGCCGTCTTTGTCGACGACGAATGTGTACCGGTTGGCGGCACCTCTCTCGTCGTTGAAGGCACCGTAAGCCTTGGCGATCTCGCCGTGCGGCCAATAATCCGACAGGACTGGAAAGTCGAAGCCGTACTCGTCAGCCCACTTCTTGGTCACGGGCAATGCGTGCACGGTGATGATCACGACCTTGGCATCCAGTTCACCGAGTGCCGCCAGGTTGTCGCGGATGGTGCACGTTTCGTCGTCGCATATCCCTGTGAACGGGAACGGTATGAACACAATGAGAGACTTGGATCCCTCGAGAGATTCGGTCGACACTGGATTCCTGTCCTGATCCAGCAATTCGAATCTGGGCGCGGGGCTACCTACTAGCAATCTGATGTCCTTTCTCGCTCAAACAGAAACATAGCTCGGGTCCAGGATGTTCCCGCTAGTCGAGCAGCACTCGTGCTGCCCAGCCGACCGGATCGGTGAGTTCCTCGAGACGCGGCAGCTTGTCCGGGTCCTCCCAGAGTCGGTGCAACGTCTCCCTTCCCCAGCGTCGCTCCACCTCGGCGCAGAAGTCGGCGGCATCACCGGCGCGGTGACGGTCGATCCGGAGCCCGAGCAGCTGTTGAAGAAACTGCTCCGCCTCGTTCGGCTCGCTACGCCGCAGCGTCACGGCATCCTCGATCTTGGCGAGTTCCGGCATGAGATCCGCAGCGGCGGTGCGCACCGCGTAGTCACCGAAACCTTCGACGAATGCCATGAAAGCTTGAATGGGGATGAGCGCCTCAGGATCGTGGCTGCTGCCGAGCATGCGGGCCAGGCCGCCCGGTTCATCGACGAGGCCTTCGAGTGCCGCCGGGTCCTGCAACTTCGTCGGATCCTGGAGACCCGACAGCATGTCCATGAGCCCCGAAGGGTCGAACTCTACGGTTGCATAGAACGCCGCGATGGCGTCGACGAAGAAGCCGCGTACCCAGTCGACGTCGAGGATTGCGTGGTTGGTGACCTCGCGCAGCGCGGCCCACATCCGTATCTGGTGGGATTCGATGTCGTGGTCCCGGGCGAAGCCTTCGACGTTTGGGATCACCAGGTACAGATTGTCGTGATCGAGGGCCGGCAGGCCCGTATCGAACTGCCCGAGCACGCGGTGGCTCATGAAGCCGATCATGGTTCCCGCCTGGACCCCGAGGATCACCGGCGCCATCTGACCCAGGAATGGACCGGCAAGCGCGGCGCCGCCTTGCAGCCCTGCAAACTTGTCGGCGAGCGGTTCGATGAGATAGCGGAAGCTCTGCTCGTTCTCCTCAGCCCATGTGTGTCGATCGACTGGGTGGATCGGCTTGGTGGTCGACACATCGAGGCTGAGCCGATCCGCCAACCGCAGCTGGGCGGCCAGCGTCAGCTCCTGGTATTCCTCGGCGAGTCGCGGCTCGATGGGCTCGGCGGCTCCGGCCAGCGACTGGGTGATCTCCCTGCCCAGCCGCCAGTTGACCGGTCCGGGAGTGTTGAGAAGCTCAAAGAGCCTGTCGAACAGGTTGTCGCTCATTGCGCTCTCCTCGGTCAGAGGTCATCGGGCCGGGTTCCGAGGACGACCTCGACTTCGAGTCGCTCGCCACCCCGCACCACATCAAGAGTAACTGTGTCGCCGACACGGAGGCGCCGCAGCCCGCTGATGAGATCGTCACGCACCAAGACCGTGTTGCCGTTGTAGCCGACGATCACATCACCGGGTTCGAGCCCAGCGGTCTCGGCAGCCGACGGGTCGAGCGCAAAGTCTAGGATTTCCGCCCCCGCCGGCACTTGCGCCCCATCCGGGTCGGCCTCGAAGGCGTTGCGCAGGCTGACCCCGAGGAACGCGTGGGAAACGGAACCCGTTGCGATGATTTCGTCGGTAATGCGCGTTACCAACTCGATCGGTATGGCGAACCCGACGCCCTCTGCTCCTGCACTGCTCACACCAATCGCGGCGGTAATGCCGAGCAGCCGTCCCTCGCGGTCGACGAGAGCTCCGCCGCTGGACCCTCTCGTGATGGGGGCGTCCGTCTGCAGCATGTCGAAAAGGATCTCGTTGTCTCCCGGCCCGGTGCGCACCTGGCGTCCGAAGGCCGAGATGACGCCCACTGTGAGTGAAGGGCCGCCTTCGAGGCCTAGCGGGCTGCCCACGGCTATTGCCGTTTCACCAATCTCGGCCGATTCCGTCGACCCAATCTCGATAGGCAGCAAGTTCGTCGCTGAGATGTGGAGCACGGCTAGGTCGGTGCGGGGATCCGAGCCGACGATCTCTGCCTCGTACACCCGGCCGTCTTCGAAGATCACCTGGACAAGTTCTGCACCGGTCACGACGTGGTGGTTTGTCACGATGTGGCCGTCGTCGCGCAACACGACGCCGGAACCAGAGCCGAACCGGTCGAATGTGCCGGTGGCGCTCTCAGTGCCAACGTCGACGGTCACAATCGACGGCACGACCTTGCGGGCGACGGCGGTGGCGCTGGCGCTCCCGTCGGCAGGGACAACGATCTCGCGTATCTCGGTCACCTGAACCGGTCGGCCGCTGGCATCGGTTGTGATCTGCGGGTCGTCGAAGATTCCGGCTACCCAAAATGCGCCGGCCAGTAGTGCCGCTCCGGCAGCGCCGCCGAAGACCCAGGCTCGCCAGGGTCTGGCCGATGGCGGGGGAGGTGAATCGGGCTCGGGCGGGACGGCGTACGGGAAGAGCGGAGGCGTCGTGGGCGAGTCCTCGGGCGCGGACTGAGGAATCCGGTGTGGTCCGTCCGGGGTTGGACCCGTCGTGGCGCCGGCCGGGTCCGCGTTGCTCGGGTCCGTCGCCGGTCGGAGCCTCTCCCAGGGGTCGGGGTTATTGTTGTCCACGGAGTTGATTGTATGACCGGAGACGAACAAACCCGACGAGCGAACGAGCGGGTGCAGGTCGGCGAGGGCGTCATCGATGCTGCAGCGCTCATCGACTTCGTCTCGATTCCTCGCTGTGGAGCGGTAACCCTCTTTCTCGGTGTGGTCAGAGACCACTCCGAGGGCAAGGAAGGTGTGACCCACCTCGAATACGAGGCATACGACGAATTGGTGGAGGACAAGATCAGCGAGATCGTTGGCGAGGCCCGCAATCGATGGCCCATCGAGCGGGTCGCGGTCACCCACCGCACTGGTTCGCTGGCCGTCGGGGAGGGCAGTGTCGCGGTTGCAGTCGGTTCGGGCCACCGGGACGAGGCATTCGCCGCCGGCCGGTACATCATCGACGAGCTCAAGGCACGGGTGCCAATCTGGAAGAAGGAGCATTGGCCCGGTGGCGCCGAGTGGGTGCGGGAAGACCTCGAGCACAGACACTCGTGAAGCCTGTCTATCGGCAGATTCGATCCTTGGCCGGGTTTCTCCAACTGGCCTATTCATTCTTTGTGGTCATGTCGACCTTGGCTTTGGCGACCGGCTGGACATATCGCGGGGCTCTGCTCGACGTGGTGGACGGCAATGCTGCGCTGGACAACGCAATCAGGGCCGAGGACGCCTACTTGGCGGTGGCCGGGATCATGGCGATCGTCAACCTCGTCCTCATCGTGACGTTCGTAGTCTGGTTCTGGCGGGCATACGGGAACCTGCGGGCGCTCGGTAGAGAGACTCGCCGTAAGCCGGGATGGGCCATCGGCGGGTGGCTGATACCGATCGGCAACTTCTTCATCCCCTATGGAATCGGAGCCGAGATCTGGAAGAAGTGCGCGGCTGCCGACCCTGAATCGCCGTCCACGACGGATGTCAACATCGAGCCCGTCATTTCGTGGTGGGCATTGTTCCTCATCATGGGCCTGGTGGATCAAGTTGCTTTCTTCAGCGGCAGGGGTGTTGCCGACGACCCGGAGAGACTGGCTGCAGTTGTAGGGATCGACCTGGTGAGTGCCGCCGTCGGGATAGCGGCGGCCATCGCCGCGGCGCGGTTCGTCAGGTTGGCAAGCGAGCGTCAGGATGCCCTCCGGGTCCGCAGCGGCTTCGCCGGCCTAGGACAGGACTAGTCAACGCTTCTGCCGACGACCATCTCCGCCGCCTCGCGGACCATCGGGTTGCGGTCGGCAGCCGCGCGTCGCAGCGCGATCTCAACCTCGTCACCATCGAACACTGTCAGGGCGACGACACAACGCCGCCGGACTTGCGGAGGAGCTGTAGCGACGTTCTCGAGCAGGATCGGTAGCGCCCTCGTGTCTCCGATGGCCCCCAGCGCTGCAACTGCGGCCTCGCGGACGAGGGCGTCCTCATTGGTATTGCCGACGAGCGCCACGAGTTCAGGGACCGCGGTGCGGTCTCCGAGCTCCCCAAGCGCATTGGCCGCTGCCTCGCGCACTTCAGGATCTGGGTCCTGGAGGGCGGAGCGAAGCGGGGTTCGATCCGCGCTCGAGATTCGCCCCAGAGTCTCGGCGCATTCCCGACGCACCGCAGAATCGGAGTCCGTCGCGAGCATCACCGCCACCCTCCCTACCAAGCGCTGATGATCTGCTGCCGCGACAATCGCGAGTCGCCTCATCGCCGGCTCCGGTGAATCGAGCAGCGGCTCAGGATCATCGCGCAATTGGGAAAGCGCCTCCCGGTTGTCGCTCATGCTTCGAGCCGGTAGCCGACGCCGCGTAGCGTTGTGATATGCGGGGCCCCTTCGAGTTTCTCAAACCTGCGACGGAGCCGGCGGATGTGCTGGTCGAGGCTCTTGGATTCACCCCAGTCGATGTCCCAGATCTCCTTCAGGAGAGTTTCCCGTGTGACGATGCGGCCGTGACGTTCCATCAGCATTCGGGCGAGTTCAAACTCCTTGCGGGGTAGTGCAAGGGCCGCCCCCCCGATCCGAATCTCGTACCGGCTGGGATCGAGGACTGTGCCGCCGACCCGCACCGTTTCGTCGTCGTCTTCCGCCAGTCGCCGTGTGTTGGCTCGGATGCGAGCTACGAGCACTCGCGACGAGTAGGGCTTGGTCAAGTAGTCGTCGGCGCCAAGTTCGAGAGCGGTGACGATGTCCGCTTCGGCGCTTTTGGCCGACACGACGATCACCGGCACATCGGATAGCTGACGGATGGAGCGGAGCACATCCAGACCGGTGATATCGGGGAGCATCAGGTCGAGCAGGACCACATCCGGTCTCGCTGACTCGAATGCAGCAAGGCCGGAACGGCCATCCGGTGCCATGCGAATCGAGAAGCCTTCGGGTTCTAGTGTGATCTTGAGCGCATCCAGATAGCTCGGCTCGTCTTCGACGATCAGGACCTCTAGCAAGCTAATCCTCCAGTCCTGGAAGGATGATGCGGAAGGTGGTTCCTTCCCCAGGAACCGAGGCCACCTCGACCTCTCCCGAGTGGTTTTGGACGACGTGTCGCACGATGGCCAAGCCCAGGCCGGTGCCCCCGCTGGCCCGGCTCCGGCCACGATCGACGCGGTAGAAACGTTCGAATATTCGATCCTGGTGTCGTTCCGGAATCCCGATGCCTTGGTCTTGGACCTCGATGATCGCTCGTTCTCCTTGCGCCAAGATGCGAAGTTGTACGGGTGGGTTCTGTGCCAAACCTTTTGCCGCCGTATAGGTGAGTGCGTTTTCGACGAGGTTGGCAATCGCCGAGACCAGACGGCGGTGATCTCCTGCCACAATCACCGGATCGCAGGAGTGATCGACGGCGATGCCGAGTGCTTCGGCCAGCGACGCAGATTTGGCTAGTGCCTCTTCAGCAACCCGGCAGAGGTCGATCTCCTGCGTTTCAGCGGGAGAATGCTCAATCAGCGCCAGGTCGAGGATATCTTCGACCAGACGATTCATGCGACCGGCTTCGGCGTTGATCTTTTCCGCCAGATCTTTGCGGGTGTCGTTGTCATCGGTGGTGACCAGCGCTTCTGCCAACAGCCGCATGGCACCGAGCGGCGTCTTCAACTCATGGCTTGCGTTGGCAATGAAGTCGCTCCGGATGGAATCAATCTCAGATCGTGTGGTCAGGTCCTCGATGAATCCCGCGGTCCCGGCCCGTTGCCCGGCGCTGAACAGGGGCATCGCCTGAAGCTGGATCGTACGCGTGGTCGGGCTGAAGAGCTCGATCTGCTGCTCGATATCCTCGTCGAAGTCTCTCGCCTCGTCGAGGAGCCCTCGCAACCGCAGCCCGAGGAGCGCGTCGTCCGCGGTCGCCGCAGTCGCGAGCGCCGCAACATCATTCTTGAATACTTCGTTCCCAGCTTGATCGACGACAACGATGCCTACGGGTGCCCGGGTAGCGGCCGCCTCGATGGCTTGTGCCCGGCTGTCAGCAGGCTGTTCCGCAGGGTCCAATCCTTGCCTACTTCTGCTTGCGGCGAGCCGCCGGCGGGCCGCTACCAGGGCGATTGAGAGGACCGCAACGACGAGGATCAAGAGGAACGAAAGCGCGTTCACCGGTTCGACTATAGGGGTAGCCGTGCCCGGGGGCCGATGCCACCGCCCTTAAAGATTCACTTTCAGTTCACTTGGGGGTCGTGTTCGCATCACCTTGCTCGTCTAGCTTCACGCCGAACCGAGAGGAATGAAGTCCATGTTCCCCCAAGAGAAGGACTCCAGATGAAGCTATCGCGGCGTTTGCTTGTAGCGCTTCTTGTTATCCCGGCCATGATCGCGACCGCATGTGGTGGTGACGATGATGATGCCGGCGATGGTGGTGGAGGCGGTTCGACCACTTTGACGATATCTGGGTCGTCGACCGTCGAACCGATCACCGCTCGTGTCGGAGAGGCGTTCAACGCAGCCAATCCCGACATCGGGGTCACCGTAGAGGGGCCCGGAACCGGGGATGGATTCAAGCGATTCTGTGGAGGTGAAACCGAGGTCTCGGACGCATCACGTCCAATCAAGGACTCAGAGGCAGAAAGCTGCGCTGAGGCCGGCATCAGC
>JASJAS010000047.1 GCA_030066875.1 Acidimicrobiia bacterium
GAGATGGTGCCGGCGGTGACGTCGAAGAGGCGGGGGATCAGGTTGAGCAGCGTCGACTTGCCGGCGCCGGTGGAGCCGATGATCGCCGTGGTCTTGCCCGGCTCGGCGACAAACGACACGTCGCACAGCACCGGGTATTCGGCTCCGGCGTAGGTGAACCCGACGTCGTCGAACTCGAGCAAGCCGTGGCTGCTGACCTCGGTTATCCCGTCCTTGGGTGGCACCACCGACGACGACGTTTCGAGGACCTCGCCGATACGGTCCCCGGCGACGGCAGCGCGGGGGATCATCACCAGCATGAAGGTGGACATCATCACCGCCATCAAGATCTGCACCAGGTAGGTGATGAAGGCGGTGAGCGCCCCGATCATCATCGAGCCGTCGTCGATGCGGATGCCGCCGAACCACAACACGGCGACGCTGGAGGCGTTCATCACGAACAGCACGGTGGGGAACATCGCCGACATCCAGCGGCCGGTGCTGAGCGACACGTCGGTGAGGTCATTGTTGGCTTCACCAAAGCGGTCCGCCTCGTACGGTTCCCGCACAAACGCCCGGATTACCCGGATGCCGGTGATCTGTTCCCGCATCACCTGGTTGACGTCGTCGAGGTGGCTTTGCATGCGGCGGAAGCCGGGCACCATCTTCGAGATGAGGAACCCGGTGGAGACGACCAGCACCGGGATGGCGACCGCCACCAGCCACGACAGGCCGATGTCCTCCCGCATCGCCATGATGATGCCGCCCACCAGCATGATGGGGGCTGAGACTGCGAGGGTGAAGCCGAGCATCACCAGCATCTGCACCTGCTGGACGTCGTTGGTGTTGCGGGTGATCAGCGACGGGGCGCCGAAGCGGGCGACTTCCCGGGTGGAGAAGGAGGCGACCCGGCGGAAGAGGGCGGAGCGGACGTCGCGGCCGAAGCCCATCGCCGAGCGGGCCCCCAGGTACACCGCGGCGATGGTGCAGGTGATCTGGATGAGGGAGACCAGCAGCATCCAGCCGCCCATCCGCATGATGTATCCGGTGTCGCCGAGGACGACGCCGTTGTCGATGATGTCGGCGTTGAGGCTGGGGAGCAGCAGCGACGCAATGGTGGCCACGAGCTGCAGGGCGATGACGTAGGTGATTTCCCGTTTGTAGGGGCGGAGGTAGTCGCGGACGAGCTGGTACAGCATCAGGTGGTCGCCGCGATGCCGTTGAGGAGGACGTCGACGAGTTGGGCCGGGGTCATGTGCTCGTCGCCGTGGAGGAGCTGGTGGGCGTTGGCGAACAGCAGACCTCTGAGAAGGATGGCGGCCTGCTGGGGGGCGACGGTGAGCCGGTCTCGGTGGGGCTCGAGGAGTTGGGTGAGGGCGGCGGCGACTGCGGCCATGGCGTCGTGGGCGATGCGGTGTGCTTCGGGGCTGGACTTGCCGTGATCCGGCATGGAGCGGGCCATGCCAATCAGCGCCGTGGTCTTCTCGTAGCGGGCGGCCAGGATCTCGGCGGCTCGGGTGAGTTGGTCCTGCAGAGGAGCCTCAGGGTCGATGGCGTCGAAAGCGGTCAAGATCGGCTCGGGGTCGAGTGTCTTGCCGATGGCGGCATGTAGCAGAGCGTTCTTGTCGTCGAAGACCCGGAAGATGGTCCCTTCGGCGATCCCGGCCGCGGCGGCCATCTCGGCAGTGGTCACGGCAGCACCGCGTTCGACCAGTAGCGGAATGACCGCATCGAGGATGGCGGTACGGCGTTCTTCGGGGGAGAGGGGCTTGGCCCGACCGGTCTTGGTGCTCATGGCCGACCACCCTAGCACAGTGAGTGAGCGCTCACTCACATTGGCGCGAAGCTGATTGCATCAGCCCCCCTCCACGGCAGCGGGTTCACCTGTCATAATCAACGTAGGTCCTGCGCAAGACAGGTGGCTGGCAAAGGAGTCCCCGTGCGGCGCATTGTGATCGTTGCTTTCGTGGTGGCTCTGTCTGCGATAGCGTGCAGCACCGCCGGGACCGAAACCTTTGCTGTCACCTCGGAGGAGGGCCTGGTCCAGGCGATCGCAGACAGCAATTCCGACACCCTCGTGTCCCGGTTTGGTGAAGGAAGCACCGCCTGCATAAGCCAGGGGATCGTGGACGAGTTCGGAATTGAGGGGCTGGCGGAGCTGGGAGTCACCGAGGAGACTCCAGACCTCCAGGGTGGCAGCGTCTTCTTCGCACCGGAAGCTGCTCGACAGGTGGTCGACGTCACAATCGAGTGCATTGACCTGGCGGCCCAACTCGTTTCGTCCCTTCCCAAGAATGTGACCCTGCTCAATGAGTCCCTGGAATGCGTCGTCGATCAACTCGAAAGCGAGACCTTCCGCAACCTTTTCGCCGACCTCGTCGCCGCGGGGGGTGAGCCGGCGGACATCGTCACCCAAGTCGCCGCCCAGCTGCCGATGGCAACCCTGCTCTTGACCTGCCTGTCTCCCGAGGAGATCCTGCGGGTCGGTGATTTCCTGGACAGTCTGTGAGCACGGCCTCGAGCGCTGCTTGCGGACCAGGCGGGCGCAGCGCCGTCCGCCGAGGCCGCTGAATAGACTGCCTGAATGTCGCAGGCAGGATTCTTCATGGCCATGGGAGGCCTCGGGATCTCCCTCGCTGGCTTCGCTGGCCTCTTCTCCGCGTTGCACCCGACGGCAACCGAAGACGAGCCCGAGATCTATCGCTGGCGGATTCGACAGATCGTCACCTCAGCGTTCCAGCTGGCGTTCCTAGGTTTTGGAGTAGTCGTTCTCTACGAGATCACCGAGGACGTGGGGGTTACCGCTCGCGTGATCAGCTTCCTAGCCGCGGCGATGTGGGTGATCTCGGCAGTCGTATACGGAAGACCAGGACCAGCCTGGCCGAATGAAACGGACCGCAAAGCGGCGCGGATCGCGTCTTTGGTGTGGGCCGCAATCATGGCCGGGAACGTCGTTGCCGGCACGGAGCCATATCTGATGGTGGTGATGTTGATCCTGCTACTCGGGCCGTCGTTGACCTTCATCCGAGCCGTCGTCGACGCAACCCGCGAGCCTCGAGCCGATTCCTGAGGGCCCCTCAGCCCTGCAGGTCGATGCCGCAGTTCTCGACAAACCAATCACGGATTCGAGTGCGCCCTGCTTCATCGAAGCTGTACTCGTTGACGTAGGTCTCCTCATCCATGGTCGACCAGAGGGCGTCACGGTCGTAGCCGAACTCGGCATACAGGCCGTTGAGCTTCTCCATCCACTCCAGATAGACAGCCAGGTCATCACGAATCGCGTCTGGAGCATCATCGACCATGCGGCTTGTCAGCTCGATGCCCCCGACGAAGTTCTCTTCGAGCATCGCCGGTTCTGGGTATGGATTGTCCTCGATGTTTGGCAGGGTGCGCTCGTTGAGGGCGGCGAACTCGTCGTTCAGTTCGCAGATTCGCTCAACGTCGGCCGACCCGCCACACCCGGCAACCAGAACGGTGCACAGCGCCCCGATCAAGAGCAAACGCCTCACAGGTGCCTCCTTCTGTCTAGCTGGTCGATCGGCTCAGCTCCCGGGTTGGCTCTTCGCTAGGTGCGGCAAGTGGCCGGTGGCGGCCCATCGACCGGGCCAGCCACCACGTGGCGATGATGGTCACTACCGGGTAGACGATCGTGACACTGCCAAAGACGACGGCGCTGGCCGCTTCATCCAGTTCCGGATCCAGCGTTAGCCCGATGAGCACGTTGATGAAGTAATGGAGGACCATCGCCGGCACGACGCTCCCAGTTTTTGCGACGACATAGCCCCATGCGATACCCACCGCTGTCGCCATCATCACCTCAGCAACAACCTGTTGCGGTTCCCGGATCACCAGATTGCTGAAGTGCATTAGCCCAAAGAAACCACCCGTGAGGACGACCGCCATCCACGGGCGGTACCGCCGCTGGAGGTTGGTGAGCATCAAGCCTCGAAAGGCCAGTTCCTCCCAAAGCGCGGGCACCAATGCCAGGATCAAAATGAACCAGCGAGAATCCTCGCCCCAGAAGGCGGGGCCGACCTTCAGTGCCCCGGTAGCCATGCCGAGGCCGATCACCAAAGCAGCCAGGATCAGCGCGGAAGCTGCCGTAGCGGCCGCCGTCAGCCGCGGGTTGGACCCGGAGGAGAGACGCATGTAGCGGAGGTAGCGGACAAACCAGGGTCGGTTCCGGACGTGACCAAACAGATACGGCAGGATGATCAGGACTACGAGCACGCCAAAGATGTTCCGGAACCCGAAGTCGATGATCTGCAGCCACAGGGTCCAGCCCACCACGCTGGACATGCGTTCTTCGAAGTCGACTAGGTGGGTGAGCTGCAACCCCAGGCCGGTCAGGACGGTGATCACTGCCGAGCCGGCGAGCGGGTGAGCAGCCAGCCACGTCGGTTCTAGGGTCCCGTTCGGCTCGAGCCGGGTCTGGGCGACCATCCTGTTTCAACCGTATTGCGTCGGTTCGAGGGCGTCTAGGTCCGAGAGGCCCGAATCCGCGCCCGAGAACGACCGATTGGCCGGTAGCCTGTCGACCCATTGCCAGGGAGCGCGACAGTGACCGACAAGACGAAGAAGGCCGCCGACGCCGAGGCTGCCGTACTAGCAAAGATCGCCGAATGGCGCGAGCCGTACCGTGCCATGGGCGAGCGCATCCACAGGATCATCCTCGAAACGGTGCCCGAGCTTCGTCCGCGCCTCTGGTACGGGATGCCCGGCTACGCCAAGGGCGGCCCCGTGCTCTTGTTCTTCCGTGTCGATGATCTCATGTCGTTTGGCCTGACGGAGAAGGCGCACCTCTCGGTAGACGAGGGCGCTCCGGACCAGCTCATCGAGTCCGCCTGGTTCCTCTCCGATCTCGACAAGCCAACCGAGGAACGGATCGCGGCGATCGTGCGCAAGGCTGCCGGCTGAATAGGGGCCGGCACCGCCGCACCGGAGCCCTTGTCAGCGGCCCAGCCTCCTCATACAGTCGAAGCAAGAGGAGGTTTCCCATGAGCAACGAGCTGTTGTTTGATGCGGTCGGCGGGGTCGAGGCCGAGTGGAGGGATCGCAAGGTCAACCTACCGGTGCGCTACTTCGAGGCCAGCAACTTCACGCTCAGTTTCCGCACCCCGCTCGACGTCGTGCGCAGCCTGCTTCCCGGCGTCATCCATCCGCTGCGCTGGGGCCGGAGTGAGGCGGTGACGGCGATCGTCTTCAATGACTTCCCGAAGTCGGACATCGGGGGCTATCAGGAAGTCATGATCGGGTTCCCGGTGTCGATCGAGAAGCAGGCGTTGCCGTATCTGGGGCTGCGGTCGTTTGCGAAGCAGAGTGGTGCTGTGTTCGTCCACCAGATGATTCTCGATGACCAATTCGCCATCGACCTGGGGGTCGACATCTCCGGCTACCCGAAGCGGATGGGTGACATCGAGCTCGACTTCGACTCATTCATGGTCCACTGCCGGTGGAGAGAAGACGGCGAGGAAGTACTCACAATCACCGCGCCACGCCCGACCCCCGAGCCCGTCGACAAGAGAGACCGCACGGATCTCATTACCACCAAGAACGGCTACGTGCTCCGCAGCCAGTTCGTCGGATACACAGGCAGGGAGGGTCAGGTCGGCGCGGAATCGATCGAAGTGGAGTTTGGTGCCCACGCACGCTCAGACGAGCTTCGGAGTTTGATGCAGGGCAAGTGCCTGGGCGGGAGTTTGGTGCTCGATCGACAGCTCACGCTGTCACAGCCGCTGGAGGCGTGGAGGTAGCAGCGCTGCAGCTCGGTCGGTGGCAGCGGGTGCTCCGACCAGCCGAGGTCCCAGCCACCCGTTGCCAAGTTGGGGCCGTCCGGCCCTGCCCGCTCCGTTCCCTGCAGCGCATCATTCAGCTAACGGGCTCGTGAGGAGAAGGTTATGAAGGCAGGCAAGATCATCGCCGCGGTGTTGGCCGTGCTCCTCGGTTTGGTGGCGATGGGGATGCTCGTAGGCGGCGGTGCGCTGATGTGGGCGCACACCACCCAGCGGGACGCGGACGGATTCATCGAGAGCCCTACCTACGCGCTGGAATCAGCGGGATATGCCGTGACATCCGGTGACGTCGACCTGGCGGCTCGGCCGGGGGACTGGTGGCCGGGAGATCTTGCCGACGTCCGCTTCGAAGCCGAAAGTGTTGATAGTGAAGCCGCAGTGTTTGTCGGCATCGGGCCCTCGGACGATGTTGACAGTTACCTCGATGGTGTAGCTCGCGATGAGGTGACGCGGCTAGGTCGGGCAGACGATGTCGAGTATCGCTCCTTCAGCGGCACCGCTCCAGCAGCACTTCCCGGTAACCAGAACTTCTGGGTTGCGTCCGCCGAAGGCGCAGGAACCCAGGTGGTTACCTGGGATGTTGCCGCGGGGGAGTGGAGCGTCGTTGTCATGAACGCCGCCGCCGACCCCGGTGTGAGAGTGGACGTCACCGCCGGCGCTCGAATTGGGATCTTGCTCGCGGTGGGGATCGGCTTGCTCGTAGTCGGACTCATTCTCGGCATCATTGCCGCGGCATTGCTGGTCTGGGCAGTCTCACCGGCACGCAGAGACCTGGAAGAACCGGCAGTGGCCGTCCCAGCGGCCGCTCCGGTGGGCAGGTACCCGCTCATCATCGAAGGGAGGCTCGATCCGGAGTTGAGCCGGTGGCTGTGGCTGGTGAAATGGCTGCTGGCGATTCCCCACTTCATCGTCTTGGTGTTCTTGTGGGTGGCGTTTGTGTTGCTGACCTTTGCAGCCTTCTTCGCCATCTTGTTCACCGGCCGGTATCCCCGCGGGATCTTCGACTTCAACGTGGGCGTGTTGCGTTGGACCTGGCGGGTCAGCTACTACTCATACAGCACCCTCGGCACCGACGAGTATCCACCCTTCACGCTGCAGAATGCCGACTATCCGGCCCGGCTCGACGTTGCCTACCCGGAGGAGTTGTCACGGGGGCTCGTACTGGTGAAGTGGTGGCTGCTTGCCATCCCGCACTACATAATCGTCGGATTGTTCACGAGCGGCCTGGTGTGGTGGACCGCCGACTTCGACGGTGACAGCGTTCTCGAGCTCGGCGGCGGCCTGATCGGCCTGCTAGTGCTGATCGCCGCGCTGGCTCTGCTGTTCACTGCGCGTTACCCCCGAGGCCTGTTCGATCTGATCATGGGGCTCAACCGGTGGGTGTACCGGGTGTGGGCGTATGCAGCCTTGATGCGGGACGAATACCCGCCGTTCCGACTCGATGTCGGAGGTCGCGAGGAGGGTTAGGCCGCGTTTGCGGGCCCGGTTTCACGTCTCCGGGTCGACGAACCCGGTTCCATAGGCGATTGCCGACAGCTCGTGACGGCTGGCGATGCCGAGCTTCTCGAAGATGCTGTGGATGTGGTTCTCCAGGGTCTTCACGGCTATGCCGAGTTCCCCGGCGGTCTCCTTGTAGGTGAAGCCGCGTGCGATGAGCACCACTACCTGCCGTTCCCGAGGAGTGAGCCGGGCGATGCCGGAGTCATCATCGACGTCTTCGTCAATGTCCAGCAGGAATCCGGCAACCTGGCGAGAGATGGGCCGTTCTCCCCGCAGTGCCTGGTTGACTAGGGAAGGCAAGTCGGGCCCGATGGCTTGCTTGGTGAGGTAGCCGTCGACACCGGCTCGAAACAGCTGGGCAACGTCGCGACGTGAAGTGGAAACCGTGACAGCGAGGAAGACAATGTCCGGGTCGGTCTTGCGCACCTGCCGTAACACTTCGGCGCCGGAGCCTTCCCGGATCCGAATGTCGAGGATCACCAGATCCGGCTTGCGGTGGCGGATCATCTCGATGGCATCCGTCACGTTGTCCGCTTCCCCGACGATCTCGAACTCTTCTTCGAGAATGGCCCGGGTGCCGACCCTGGTCAGGTGCTCGTCTTCGACCAGGAAGATGCGGGGCCGGGTCACGACGCCTGCCATGTGATCTCAACCTCGGTTCCCGCCCCGGGGCTGGTGCTCACGGTGACGGCGGCGCCTACATCTTCGGCTCGCCGCCGCAAACTGTGGTCGATGCCCCGGCCGGAAGCGGCCTGGGTTGGGTCGAAGCCACGGCCCCGGTCGCGGACAAACACCTGGATCTTGTCGGGCTTGAACTCGGTGTACAGGTCGATGGTGTCGACACCGGCGTGTTTGGCGGCGTTGAGCAGCGCCTCCCGGGTCGCAGCCAGAATGGCGCGGATCCGGTCGTCGCTTTCTGCATCGCCCCTGATGACGGTGTCGATCTCTATGCGATGGATGTCCTCGACGTCACCGCAGATGATCTGCAGCTCGGCTCGGGCGCTCTTGTCATGTGGCGAGCGGTATTCCGAGATGGTTTGCCGCAGCTGGCGTTCTTGGCGGCGGGCGAGGTAACGAACCTGTCCGGCGTCTTCGGAGTCGCGGCGGAGCGCGGCAAGCGTCTGCAACACCGAGTCGTGCAACCGGTTGGCGATGTCCAGACGTTCTTCGTGGCGGGCCCGGGTGGCAATGGCCTCGTCGAGTTCGCTCTGGATGACGAGTCGCTGCCGTTCCTGCAAGCGGAGATGGTCGAAGGCCCAGCCAACCAGGATCGCTATGACGAGGAATCCGATTGAGCCCGCGGCGGGGACGACGCCTCTGCCGTCGAGCCAATGCACCAGCACCTGCTCGATTCCGATGAATGCCCCGGCGACAACGGTGAACCTGATGTTGAAGCCGTAGGCGACTACGAAGAGGGTGGAGTTGAGCCAGCCGCCGTGGAAGAGGTCCTGAGCACCGGCGAGGGTGGGAGCGATGCCAATGAAAGCCGTAATGAGCAGGTCGGCGAGCACGAACCAGGTGCGACCGATTTCGTCCGCTCGGGCGGCCCACCAGGTAGCCCCGGTCCATGCTGTGGCTAGGGCCAGGGTGCCAAACGTGACGAGCAGGTCGGCGCCGGGATCGTTGGATGGGGTGAGGGCCACCAGGATGGCCATCCACGCCCAACCGAGCACCCGAAACAGCAGCGTGATGTTGCGCAGGGTCGCGTCGATCGGGAGGTTTGGTTTCTCCCGAGTGCGCATCGGCGCCATACGGGCAGACTACAGGACCTCGTTTCTCCGGCCCGGCAGATTCTGGTCCGGCAGGACGCCGATCCCCCAAGACGGGACTGGGGTGACTCCCCCATGGGCGAGAGGTCTGCAGTCCCATACGTTGAGCCCATGGAGAGTTCACAGTCATCCAAGTGGGACAGCAGCCACGATCTGGTCGTCGAGTTTCTCGCGGAAGCCCACGCCGCCGGATTCCTGGATGATGAACTTGCCATCTCCCTCTGCCGCTTCCGGCTGAACCAGGTTCGCCAACAGGCAGAGCCCCCAGAGGTGAAGCCCGTGGCACGGGTGCGCCCACCCGAACCTCATCCGGCGTTTCGGCCGACTCCGGCGGCTCCTGCGGTTGCCGAGGTCCTGACATCGCCGCCCGCTCCATCCTCGCAGCCGCCACCGCCCTCGCCGCCGCCGCCGCCACCAGAGCCGCAGCCGGCGGCTACCGCCCCTGCGCCGCGGCCCCAGCCGCGCCGTTCCCGTGCCGAGGTTTGGGTCCGGTTTGCCAGGATGCGGTCGAAGAGGCTGTGGGGAGCCTTCACGGCTGACTTCGCCGCCAATGCCTTGACTTACATCGGTGTGCTGTTGTCGATCGTCGTTATCTACGTGTTCTTCGCATTCGGCTACTTCGGTGAGACCATCGACGACGAGCACAAGCACTTCCGGCCCCTGGTCGAGTTCGGCGTCATCGCCTTCTTCCTCGGCCTTGCCTGGGTGTTGCGGCATCGCAGCGGAATCCCGCAGACTTCCACCGCCGTCGAAGTGATCGGCATCGTCCTCGTTCCCATCATGCTGTCTGCATCATTCCGCGACGGTTGCACACCTGCATACCGCCCGTGGTGCCTGCCACCCGATGTCAACGGGCCCGCCCGCTGGGCCGCTTACGCCGGTGCCGGCCTGATCAGCACCGGGATCTACTACCTCTACGCCCGGCGTCGTTCCATATACGCCTACTTGGTCGGTCCCATGCTGTGGACCAGCCTTGGCGCGTTCGCCCTCTACCTCGAAGACGGTCTTCCCCTGCTGCGCGACGGAGATGCCTGGCGCCTCAGTGAGTTCACGCGGGACGGCATTTCTGCACCGCAGCTGATCACCGTCCTCGCCGCCATCGGCATCACCATCGCAGCTGCCGCCCGATGGCGAGACACCCGGCTGGGTCGGCTGCTGGCAGTACCTACGGTGCGCGCCGGGGTCTTCTTCACTCCGTTCGTACTGGTCCTGGCGCTCGTTTTCTCCTACAACGATGCCCTCAGTCGTGGGATTGCCGCCCCCAACCTCACGGACCTGGCGTGGCCCAACGTGATCGCCACCGCCATCGCCGCGGCGGTCTTCGCGGCAGCCTCCGGTGCAGCCTTCGCCTGGGAGAGCCTGGGCACCCGGGTCCGGCGCGACACTGCCCTGGTCCTTCAGGTCGGCGCCTACCTGTCGCTGGCCGCCTCATGGTTGCTCACCGCAGGCCTCGGTGTGAGCCCGGCCTGGCTCGGCGTGGGTCTCGTCGGCTACGCCGTAGTCATAGCCCTCTTCGACAGGTATTTCACGGGTCCCCGCAGCGCTGCCATCTGGATTGTGCGCATCGCGCTCGCCGTTGCGGGGGCCCTCTCGCTCCTCGAACCCGGCGCCACCCTGGCCGCTTGGGGAGCGCTTGCAGTCCTTGCGATTCTCCGATCGACCGTCCCCGCCGTTGCCGCGCACATCAATCGCTTCGTGCCCGAACCGGCCGATTCCGCGGAACGCCGCATCATTCTGTGGACGCCGCTGTTGGTTGCGATCGGTGCCGGTGCCACTCGGATGAACTGGCCGGAAGCGACGTCTCTGATCCTCCTCGGTGCAGGGATCGTCTTTTCCGCCGCCCGGTTGCTCCCGTCGGGGTTCGCCGACCTGCGTTCGTTTGCGACCCTGCCGGCAGTTGCCGCCGGCCTTGGGTCGCTCGGCGTGGAAATCTGGCGCCAGGCCCAGGGAATCGGGTTCGAGCCCTACACCTTCAGCGGGTTCCTGCTCGCCCTGGCCCTGGTCGCCGGCGCAGCGGATATCCCTTCCCCGGCCCGAGCCGGAGCCACCGCCGGTCTCACCGGCGCCGCTGCCTTGGTCGCCCTGCGTGAATACTTCGGTACCGGCATGTGGGAAACCACGTGGGTCGACACTGCGGTGCTGGCCGCGCTCGGTCTCGCCCTAGTAGCTGCATCCCTTGCCGGCTTGAAAGACGTGAGCTTCCATTCCATCCTCGGCC
Organism: Acidimicrobiia bacterium; assembly: GCA_030066875.1. Lineage (GTDB taxonomy): Bacteria > Actinomycetota > Acidimicrobiia > Spongiisociales > UBA5794 > JAAETI01. The sequence goes on from JASJAS010000047.1 coordinate 11,259, forward strand.
ACGGTCTGCTTGTGGCCGCTGCCGGGCGGTCGCTCATGTTCGAGGAAACGGCAATCCTCGGGCTGGGCGTCCTGGCGGTTGCACACATCGCCGAAGCCGCCAACATCGAGTTGGGCAGGGACGGGCTGTTCCGCCGGCTTGCCCGCCACGCACCTGCGGTTCTCTCTATCCCGACGGCAGTGGCTGCGGTCACCATGGTGCCGCTCACGATCCTGGTCGGGCGACAGGTCCCCCTCATTGCCGATGAGCGGGCCCGTTTCGGCCCCGTGCTCGCAGCCCTTTCCTGGGTGTATTTGGCCGGAGCAATGCAGAAGGTCGAGCGGGCCCGGCGCCTTGCACTTCCGTTCGCATATGCGGCGGGGCTTGCCGCCATCGCCGTCAGCGCTCCGTCGATCACCGCGCTTCTGGCAACTACCACCTCAGCGGCTGTGCTCACCGCGATGCTTGCCATTCGCCTCGGGCAGCCCTACGCCACGCTCCCGTCATACCTGCTGGCGGTGGCGGCGTCCCTGCTGGCGGCGTATCGGGTAGGTGTACCCGGCGCCGACCTTTACCTGGTGCTCCACATCGCTGCGGCATTGCTGGTCGTTGTTCCGGCCCTGATAAACCGGGTGCCTAGGCAGCCTGCCGGGTCTGGTGGCCTGGGGTCGGTCTGGCTGGTGCCGCCGGCATACGTCGGCATGCTCCTGCTCCCAGCATCGCTGGCGATGGCGATAGCCGCCGGGGGCTGGATCGCCTGGATCGCCGGGTCGATGGCGATTGCCTTCACGGTTCTCGGGGTCTCTACCCGAGCCGGGGGAGTAGCCATCCCGGTAGCCGCAGCGACCTCTATTGCCTACGCCGCAGTGCTCTACGACAACGAGTGGGCGCATCCGTTCGATCAGCCGCTCGTATGGATGCCGCTTGCCGCTGGGTTCCTTTGCGCTGCCGCAGTATTGCCCGGCAACCGCCATTGGCGGCCGTTGCTCGACCCGGCTCCGGGCCTGGTGCTCGCCGCGCTCGGCATCGCTGCACTGTCGGCAGCGTACAGCCATCCGGCCGGCGCGCTCGACCAGGCGCTCGTGGTCTGCGCAGCACTGCTCGCCGCTGTAAGCGTCATTCGGGCAGAGGAGCCGTGGCTGGTCGCCGCCGGACTGACCCTCGTCGCAGCCGGGCTGGTTGCGGGCGACCACTGGGCCCCCGTCGCCACGCTGACCGCATCGCTGATCACCGGCTACGTCGCCGACAGATTGCGCCGGCGGAGAATTGCCGTCCCGTTGCGGGCTGCCACTGCCGCTGGTGTTGGCGCCACCTTCGCATTCACCGGTGTCTGGCTCGAATGGTCCGCCGCCGATCTCGCCGCCATCGCAGGGTATGGCGCTGCCTTGGTCATCGCCATCGCCGTCGTGTTCACCGTCGCCTCCTCCTGGTCGCGCCGGATCCTGGTCTGGACTGTGCCCATCCATGTCATCGGACACGGCCTGGCAGTCACCTCCTACCTGGCCGCAGTCGATGATCTCGCCGGAACCATCCCCTTTGGCGTTGCCACTCTGCTCTTGCTGCTGGAAGCCGGAGCGCTCGGCGTCATCGGTACGGTCGACCGTGAAGAGGCCGTCGTCGCCGGCTCGGCCGGCTTGGCCGCCGGTGCCTTTGCGACGCTCGGCTTCCATCAGCAATGGTCGGTCGACGAGTTCCTCGTCTACACGGCCATCACCGGTGCCGCGCTGTCGATAGTCTCCGTCGCCGGATTGGTCGCAAACCGCCTGCCGGACCGGATGCGGGTCTGGCGTTGGCCGCTACTGGGACTCGGGCAAGGTGCCGGCCTCGCGGTGGCCTTGACCGCCGTCAATCGGTTCGATCCGTCACCCGCAGCCGGCATCGCCGCCGCAGTGCTGGCGTTCGACGCCGTGCTCACCGGGGTAGTCGGGACGGTCCGCAGGCACCGGCAGTACGTCGCCATGTCGGCGGTGTTCGCCGCTGCAGCCTACGGGTTGGTGCCGCAATGGCTCCTGTGGACCCGGGTGGAGTTCATCTTCTTCACCGGCCAAGTATCTGCGGTACTCGCCGTGGCCGCCACGGCAATGACCAGGCTGCGCAGCAACAACCTCTGGGTGGTGCCCTTGCACGGCCTCACCGTTGCCGCCATCGCCGCGATGCTGGTCAAGACCCTGACCGGAGAACCCGGCTGGGAGGAGCTGTGGTTGCTCGCCGGAGTCGCCGGCGGGTTCGGCTGCTACCTGGCTGCCAACGCAGCCGCGGCACCAGCCGCATGGGGGCTGCGCGCGGTTGCGGTCGTTTCGATTCTCGGTTCGGCGGCGTTTGCCATCGCAGCCGAGTCAGTCCGCGACGGGGCTGTCTTTGCGGTCACCTTGGCGGTCGCCGGTGTTGGAATGATCCTTGCCGCCGTCTCCGGCCTACTCGCAGCCACCGACCGGCCGTGGCGAGCCGAGCTGACACTGCTGGCGCTCGGCTTGGTCGTGCTCCCGCTGGTCGTCGCCGCATCCGTGTTCGGCCCGCTGGGTGTGGAGATGGGCACCCTGCTCGTCATCGCCGGTGCGGCGCTGGCCGCCTACGGGCTGCTCGCCGACGAGCTAGCCGTCGTTGAGATCGGCA
>JASJAS010000163.1 GCA_030066875.1 Acidimicrobiia bacterium
GAGTGGTTTCCTGAGACCGTGACTGCTTCGCTCAAGACGATGGTGCCGGGTCGATCAGCGGATCGGTGGCTGGCCGGTGTTGCCGGAGGCATCGCGCTCCGGCTAGGTGTCCAGCCGATCTACGTGCGGGCGGCATTTGTGGCCTTCGGTTTGGTGGGATTCGCCGCGTACATCGCAATGCTGATGCTCAGCATCGACTCCTTCGCAGACGAAGACGCCGAGCCGATTGAGGCAACCGGCGACCGCAAAGTTGCGCTCCTTCTGCTCACCCTCGGCGGCCTGCTGCTGACCCGTGAGGCCGGCCTAGTGCCCGGCTTCATGCTCCCGTTGGGTCTGGTCCTCTTTGGGGCGGCTGCGCTATGGGATCGCAGTACGCCGGCCGGCCGCTCCCGCCTCACCCGCTTGGTCGCTCCGAGCATCGGCGGGGCGCCGACTCTGGGGCGAGTTGTCGGGGGAGCGGCGCTTCTCATCGTCGGCTTGCTGGCCCTGCTGTCCTCGGCCTCTGTGATTCGCGAAGCCGGCTGGCTGGTACTGGGAGCCGTGGCTACGGCGGTTGGTGCGCTTCTCGTGTTCGGGCCCTGGTTGTACCGGCTCGGCTCGGAGCTGACGGCGGAGCGGTCTCGGCGGGTTCGCGCCGACGCGCGGGCCGAGGTCGCGGCCCACCTGCACGACTCCGTGCTGCAGACCCTCGCTTTGATTCAGCGGTCTGCCGACGATCCCCGGCGGATGGTGACCCTGGCCCGCAGCCAGGAGCGGGAGCTACGCAACTGGCTGTACAAAGGCTCAGCAGCCGAAGCCGATCATCTCGAAGCTGCTCTGGAGGACATCGCCGAAGTTGTCGAGCAGCACCACAACGTCCCGATCGAGGTGATCGTCGTGGGGGACAGGGCAGTCGATGATCCGATCGGAGCTCTGCTCGGAGCGGCCCGTGAAGCGATGGTCAACGCCGCCAAACACTCCATGGCGGAGTTGGTGAGCGTCTACGCAGAGGTCCAGGACGGCCGAGTCGACGTGTGGATCACCGACCAAGGGGTCGGGTTCGATCCGGACGCCGTGGCCGGCGCCGGTGTCGGGATCAGCGGCTCGATCGTCGACCGGATGGAGCGCAAGGGCGGAACCGCAGCTATCTCCAGCGGGGCAGACGGCACTGAGGTCCATCTGAGCCTGCCGGTGCGGGAGGTGGCGAGGTGATCTCGGTCTTCCTCGTCGACGACCACGAGCTCTTCCTGGCGGGGGTGCGCACCGAGCTTTCGGGAGAGTTCGAGCTGGTCGGCTCGGTGTCGGACGTGGATGTGGCCATCGAGCAGATCAGGGCCACTGTCCCGGACGTTGTCCTCGTCGACGTGCACATGGCCGGGGGCGGAGGGATTGCGGTCATCAACAACGTCCTGGAGACCCACCCCACTGTGCGTTTCTTGGCCCTGTCGGTGTCTGATGCTGCGGAGGATGTGATAGCGATGATTCGAGCCGGCGCCCGCGGCTACGTGACGAAGTCGATCCTGCCGGCAGATCTGGCCGCCAGCATCCGCCGGGTCCACGACGGCGACGCCGTCTTCTCGCCGCGCCTCGCCGGTTTCGTCCTCGATGCCTTCTCCGAAGCGCTGCCGCGCCAAGACGATCCCGACCTGGACCAGCTCACCAATCGCGAGCGGGAAGTGCTTCGCCTGATCGCCCGCGGGCATGCCTACAAGCAGATTGCCAAGCGGCTCGCCATCTCGGTCAAGACGGTCGAGAGCCACGTATCCGCGGTGCTGCGCAAGCTGCAGCTATCGAGTCGCTACGAACTGGCCCGCTGGGCGTCGGATCGCCGCATTGTCTGACCAGCCCACTCCGCTGGCTTCTGACTTCTGACTTCTGGCTTCCGCTTTCTGGGTTCTACCGAGTGATCCCCGCCCAATTCATGAAGTTCTCGATCATTGTGCGTCCCGCGGGGTGCTCGTCTGTGGCGTATTCGGGATGAAACTGGGTGCCGACCAGCGGCGCCTCGTCGTGGATCATCAGCTGGATCGGAGTCATGTCCGTCGCCGCGTAATTGGAGAAGCCGTCCGGCAGTGCCTTGAGCTCCCACGAATGGGCGTGGCGAACGACCGGGGCGTCGCCGACTCCCTCGAGTATCGGATGGGGTCGGGTCACATCCACCGGGAAGTAGCCGAGCTCGGACTTCAGGCCCGGTGCGAAGTCGGCTGCTTCACCGAAGGCCTCGGCGCCTTCCTCCAGCTCACCAATGGGCTCCAGCGGGGCGCCGAAAGCATCGCCGATCACCTGATGGCCCCCGCAGAAGCCGAACGTCGGCCACCGCTTGGTCAGCAGAGCGTCATGCAGGCCGCGGGTTTCCGCTGCGGGGTACTGATCCGGTTGGGCACTGTTGCCACTGATGAAGATGGCGGCGGCGTCGATTCGGTCGAGCAGGTCGATCGACACGTGGCCCCAGCGGACGATCAGGCATTCGTGGCCCGACATGTTCTCGAGGTCGTACTTGATGCGTACCCGGGCTGCCATGATCTTCTCGCCCCATGGCTGGGCGTAGCCCGATTGGTGTTCGTTGTCGACGAGGACGATCACGATCGGCGATGCTACCTGCTCCTCAATCTGTAACGAGTCGCCGAAACCGGTACCGTTCCCACGTGATTCTCAGCGGGGTCCCGAGAAGGTGGCTGCTGATTCTGGCCGCAGCCGTGTTGGCGTCGTCGTGCGGCGGTGCCGACGAGCCGGCTACGACAGCGCAGCCTGCATCGACGGCAACTTCCCTGCCGCCGGTGAGCACCGTGGCCGCGTCCACGTCGACGGTTTCATCAACGACCGCAGGGCCCGCCCCCTCGACCACTGCCGCAACAACCAGCACCACCACGACCTCCACTACAACAACGACCACGACGACGACGGTGGCTCCGTCATTGCCGCCGCTACCTGCCGAGACCTTGGCCACGTTGCCGATCGGCCCCGGCGGCATTGAGTACTCAGGGAGCGGCGACGAGCAGGAGATCACCGGGCCCTCGCTGCTGGCCGCCGATCCGAACGGGGGTCTGCACTTCTACGACCCGGTCGGCCGACGCATCCTCACCCTTGACGGCCGGGAGTGGACCGAAATCGACATGGCCGCCCTCGACATTGCGTCGGTCACGGCGCTTGCCGCGAACTCGCAGCACTTGATCGCAATCGAGATCTTCTTCCAACCGGTTCGCAACCGGATCCATCGCATCGGGTTTGAGGGGGACATCGTCGAAACCATCGAGATCCCGGAGGGCTTCCGGCTCGAGGACGGGCTGAGTGGCGTACGTTCAGACATCGCCGGTCGGATAATCGTCGAGTTCGCCGGAGGCGAGTTCTACGCAGTGTGGAACGGGCCGGACCTTGGCTTCGAGATGGTCAACCAACTCGACGTCGACGGGTACACGATTACACCGCAGGTTCCCGACCTGCTCATCGGCGATGTGTTGTTGGCCGCAGAGCTCACCGCCGGTCTGGGTGGTCTCCGCTATCTGACAACGACGAGCGACGGCTTCCACATCGTCGAGCGCCAGGACGTGTTGTCACTCGATCCGGAGTTCCTGGTCGTCTCCACCGTCGAGTGGTACGCATCCGACGGGGCGTTGCTCGGCGCCGCCCGAATCCCACCGCTCCAGGACCAGTACATCTCGACGCCGCCGCCGGTGGCCATCCTGCCCGACGGGCGAGCCGTCGCCCTGGTGGCATTGGAGGACGAAGTCCGCCTCGATGTGTTACCTCGGCAATCCGAGCGCATCACCAAGTAGCCGGAGGCTCGATCCCAACCCCGGGCATCTCGGCAGCCTCATGGCTCCGAGTTCGCCAGAACTCGCTGGCGAGCCACATGCCGACGACTACGAGAATGACCATGCCCAGCGCCCCCACTCCGTACGCAACGGCCCGTCCGGCTCCTTGATAGAGCGTCCCGATGATGATGGCGGTGATTCCGGCCACAGCGCCTGCGCTGCTCCCATCACTCCCTGGGCCCCAGCCTGGCGCTCCTCAGGCACCGACATCGCCAAGGCAATGGCCGACGCAGAGAAGGTCAGTCCATCGCTGGTTGCATGGAACAGTGAAAGCCCGAAGATCCAGGTTCCGGTGGGAACCTGGCCGTAGATGAAGGTGAAGAAGGCGCCAATCACCAGGCCGAGGGCGGCAATCCGGAAGGGGCCGACCCGCTGCGCCAGCCGGCCGCCGGTTGGGCCGAGCACAACAAGGGGAATCGCGAACAGCGTGATCCCCAGGTTCGCCATCCAGGTTGGCGTGTCCAGGTCCTCGTGAACCAGATCCCACAACGCATCGAACGTGCCGATCATCAGGAAGACGGCAGCACCCAACACAACTGCCCCGGCGACGGCCCGTGACCGCAATAGGTCCAAAGCCAGCCGCTGCTCGGAGAACTCGACTGTGCCGGCCTGTGCACTCACGAGGAAGGTGACCGGGAGCACGATGCCGGTGGCCGCGGCGACCACAACGAACGGTGCGGCCAGGCCCATCGGCTCGGCAAGGACAGCTGATACCGCGGGCCCCATGGCGAAGCCGAACACCTCCGCCGAGAACAACCGTCCGAGGTTCTGGCCGAGGTTGTCGGGGTCGGCCAGGATGACGATCCGCTTGATCGCCGGAGTTGCGCCTCCTATGCCGATGCCAGAGATGATGCGACCCGTCAGGATCGGTCCGAGGCTCTCGCCGAATCCCATCATCAGGAGGCCGACAACGTTGGCGATGACTCCGACGACGATCAGCTGGCGGGCTCGACCGCGGTCCGCAATGGGTGCAATGAGCACCTGAGCCACGAAGGCGGCGAGGAAGCCGACGCCGATCACAACGCCGATGGCCGTCTCGGAAATGCCATACGCGTCGCGGAAGTCGCCGACCACGGTGAACAGAACTCCGTAGCCGGCCGACAGAGCGGCGGACAGGGCGCCGAAGACCCAGGAAGGGGAGAGGCGGCGAAGCATCGGGCGAGGCTAGTGGTCCAAGAGCCACGAGACGCGCGTCCTCGGCTATCGCGCTCGTGGGCCACCTGCACCCACTTCTCGGTTTGCGCTGGTATATCTATCGGTAGGCAGATGAAAGGGCGCCGACCCTTCCTATGTGCCGGCTCTGTGGAGCCGCAGGTGCGAAGGAGGAAGAACCGTGCGCCGCTATCTAGTAGTTGCCAATCAGACTCTTCTCTCGGATCAGTTGATGCAAGAGCTGCTCTTGCGCGCTGAAGCCGACGAGTCCTCGTTCTATGTGATCGTTCCCGACACCGCCCGTCGCGATTACTCCGATACTTGGGACGCCCATCAATCCTCGGCGCGGCAGCGTCTGAATCGGGCGCTGAGTGAGATCCGGCTCGCCGGAGCATCGGCTCTCGGATCCGTCGAGCAGCCGGATCCGATAGAGGCGGTCAGTACGAGGCTCAGGCGCGAGGAATACGACGAAGTCATCGTCTCGACCTTGCCGAAGACGCTGTCACGCTGGCTCAAGATGGATCTGCCCAGCAAGATCGAAAGGGCAGTGTCGATGCCGGTCACAACGATCATCGCCAAGGAGGACTGAGGGGTCAGCCGGCGATCGACTCCATCAACTGCTGGAGCATCGCGACATCGGTCGTGCCGGTAACCCGTACCGCCACCGTGCCGTCTGCGTTGAGGAACACCCAGTAGGGGAATGCGGTGCCGCC
>JASJAS010000164.1 GCA_030066875.1 Acidimicrobiia bacterium
GACTGTCCCAAAATGGGACGTCGCTCAAGATTCAGCCGACGACTCTCGTGTCACCGGTAACGGTGTTGCGATCGAGTTCGATGAGGTCCTCCAACCGCATCCGCAACTCAGGAACATGGCTGACGATGACTACGAGACGGTCCGTGTCCTGCGCCACCAGTTGTTCGATTCCCTGCATCGCCAGGTCGAGGTGCTCAGGATCCAATGTCCCGAAGCCTTCGTCGAGGAAGAACGAATCGAGCCGACCACCGGTGCCGGCAACCATTTCGGCAAGTGCCAACGCCAAGCCGAGCGAAGCCAAGAACGTCTCTCCACCGGAGAGGCTATCTGCGCGACGGACGACATCAGCAGCGACGAGATCGAGAATCCCGAACTTGTCGTCTGCAAACCGGTAGCGACCTGCAGAGAGTTGTTGAAAGTGCTCGCTACCCAGTTCGGCGAGACGCGCACGTTCCTCGTCGAGGAGGAACCTGATGAAGCGTGAGTCGGTCAGATCGCGTGCGATCCTCCCGAAGACCTCCATTTCGTCCGTGCGCGCGGCTGCCTCCTCCTCCATCTCGGAAGCTCGCTCCAGCGATTCGGCATCGCGCGCCAGTACATCTTCGAGCCTTTCGATCCGATCCTGCACTACCGCCACCGTGGACCGGTAGTCATCGTCTATGTCGAGCTTTGCAAGCAACTGTTCGAGAGCCTTACGCGTCTGCGATAGGTCCTTCGAACCAGCTTCGACCTCGTTCTGCAAGTCTGTGGTCCGCTTGTGCCAAGTGGCCCGCAGCTCGACGGCCGCGGCTGCGACCGACGCCGCATCGTCACCGATGATGATGTCGCTCTCGAGCCGGGCAGCTAGCTCGGCGAGCCGCACGCCCAGATCCTGCAGCTTCTTGCCCGATTCCTGTTCATCCCTGATCGATTGATCGTGTAGCCCGCGTGCCTGATCGGCCTGGCGCTGTGCCTCCTCTCTCGCCAATCCGAGCTGTTCATATGTGCCTCGGCGGGCATCCAGGTGAGCGGCCGGGTCACCCGGCCCGAGTATCTTTTCCAGCTGAAGCGTGGTTTCCTCGAAATCGCCGCGAACCCGGACCGCGTCTTCACGAGCTCCCGCCACCTGGGTCTCAGCCGCGGCCTTCTTCTCGCGAGCGCCCTCGAGTTGCTCCTTGCCTCGCTCCATCGCGGCAAGGGCGTTCGTGTGAACCAGGTCGATCTGCCGTTTCGTTTCCCGGGCCGTCTGCACCACGGCCTGGAGTTCCTCGACGTGGCTCTCGCCGGTCGCCTCCGGGAGTTCGTGGACGGTCTGATTACAGACCGGACAGCTTGCCTCGAGCTCGAGGCCGGATCTCAGGGTGGCGGCCATATCGGTATGGCGGCCGACCTCCAGAGCTGCTTCGGCTTCCTCGAGGATCTTGGCTGCCTCAACAGCGCGCCGCAGCGCGTCGTCACGTTGCTGCTCCGCTGCGCCGAGGGCATCCTCCGCCTCGGCGACATCCCCGATCGAGGATTCCAGCCTTTCGGCGAACGACGCGATGCGCCGATCGGCCTCGACAACTGCTTTCAGCTGGGGATCAGCCGCCGCCAGCAGTCGGGTAGCCCGTTGTATCTGCTCGGGTTCACCCGATTCGTTCGCTTTCAGCAACTCCTTCTCGGCGCTGGCCAAACGCTGCTGGGCTTGGTCGAGGGAATCGGCCAGCTCCGTCCTACGTTTCTCGACGGCTGCCACTTCGTCGAGCGCCCTTGCTGTTGTCTCGGGATCGGGTAGTCGAGCTGCATGCTCCTCCAGAACGGCCAGCCGCTCTTTGGCGGTCGTCACCACCGCATCGGTCTCGCCGAGAGTCGTTTCCAGTTCCTCGAGCCGCTTTCTTGCTTTGTTCAGCCGTCCGAGCCGCCGCGTTGCTTCCTTGAGTTCGACCTTGTTCTCGGCGTGACGGACACGGATCTCCTCGAGCCCCTCCAGCCGAGCCGCGACCTTCTGCAGATCTCGTTCGGCGCGTTCACGGCGCTGCTTGGCCGCCTCCTTCATCCGATCCACGCGATCGTGGCCGAACACTCCCTTCAACACCCGGTCGCGATCCGCCGGGCGCGCCTGCAGGAACTCGGCGAACCGTCCCTGGGCCAACAGAACGGAGCGCTCGAATGCCGGGAAGTCGAGCCCCAGGAGCCGTTCGATCTTCTCGTTTACTTCCCCTTCCATCAGCAATTTCTCGTCGGGCTCTACGTCGAGCTCGTCTGTTCCATAGCGGTACAGGGCGTGTTTGCTCTGGCCCTTGCGCCGGATCGAGCGGGCTGCCTCCCACACCTCCCCCTCGACAGCAAAGCGGAGCACGATTCCCGCATCGGCAGCTCGCTGATTGATCAGAGTCTTGGTCGCGGAGCCGATGCGAGGCGTTCGCCCATAGAGGGCGAAGGCAATCGCATCCAGAATCGAAGATTTGCCGCTACCAATTGGCCCAACGATCCCCACCAGCGTTCGGTCGCGGAAGTCGAATGTGTGTTCCCCGGCATAGGACCGGAAGTTGCGCAACCGCAGCTCAAGGGGACGCATACCCGACCTCTTCCATCACTTCTCGGAATGCACTCAGAAGCTCGTCCGGAGCCGCGACACCCTCTTGTTCGAGGTAGTAGTCGCCATATAGCTCATCGAGACTCCTGCCGATGCGCGCTGATGATTCCGTATCCGCCCGGGGATAGTCGGCGCGCACGTTGACCAGGTAGTCAAACTCTTCGCGGGCTCGATCGACAAGGCCCGTATCGGGCCCGGCCGTTGATACGGTCAGGTCGAGGTAGCTATCGCGGAGGTCATCGCGTACCAACAGTTCCTGCCACTCGCCCTTGGCGCGGACTAGGCGGCGCCCCCCGTGCAGGGGAATCGAACGAACGGCGGCCGGCCTTCCCGGCTCGACATCGACGGTGACGACACGCTTCTCCTCTCCGGCCTCACCAAAGTCGAGTTCGAGCAGCGAACCGGCGTACTCAGCCGGGACCTTGGCGCCCGGTACGGGTTGAGGGGCGTGAATGTGACCCAGCGCGACGTATTGGGGACCGGGGGGAATCGCTTCGCTGGTCGTGGCGTAGGCCTCGCCCATGTGGAGAGCGCGTTCCCCGCGCGGTGCCCCGTGGCCGTGAACCTTCGCCCCACCGACAAGGAAATGCGCCACGAGAAACTGCACAGCATCCTTGCCTGCGAGCGCACCCGCATGGGCGGCGTAGGCCTCCGAGATGGCGCGCAACCGATCGGCGTATTGCTTGTAGTGGTCTTCGATTGCGTCCCACACGTGGAACGCCCGCCCCTCCCGCAGGAACGGGAAGCAGGAGACGACTGCCCGACCGGCCGCCGTCTCCAACTCGATGACGCCGCCCTCGTCGGGCCGCTTGATCTCCCCCACCATGTGGATGTTGTGACCGCGCAGGAAGGGGGCGAGCGCTTCGAAGAAGCCGGCAGAATCGTGATTGCCGGCGATCACGACAACAGGACGATGTCCGGCGTCGCTCAACGCAACCAACCCTGACAAGGCTACGTCGAGAGCATCAATCGGAGGTACCGGACGATCGAACACATCGCCGGAGTGCAGAATGATGTCTGCCTCTTCAGCCTCAGCGATTGCTACGACCTCTGCGATGGTCTCGCGATACTCTTCGAGCCGGTCGTAACGGCCGATCCGCTTGCCTACATGCCAGTCCGACGTATGGAGCGCTCTCACAGGCCCGCAAAGGGATCGTCGTCGCCCGAGTCCACTTCCTCCTTGCGGGTCGCCCACGGCGGGAAGGGGAACTCGACAACCAGGGGCACGGGTAGCGCCGGCTGGCTCACCACCATCGTCCCCGGCTTGAGCAGCCGGGCGCGGGCCCGGGTGGACGGGAGCATCCAGCCGTACTCGGCCCGCTCGGCTTCGGCGGCGTCGAGCCGGCCCGCCACCTTGAGCGCGGCGTTCTCCATGACTTCCTGTGCGACTCGCGAGGCCGTCTGCTGAGCGCCGACCAGCAAGACCCCGAGCGAGCGGCCCCGCTGGGCTATGTCGATCAACATGTCCTTGATCGGGCTCTGCCCCTCGCGCGGGGCGTACTTGTTGAGCTCATCCAGCACGATGACCGAGAGGGGAAAGCGCTGCCCGGAACGCTCCTTCTCGGCAAAGGTCTCTGCCAGTAGTGCGCCGACCACGAACCGTTGCCCGAGGTCGTGCAGAGATTGGATGCCGACCACCGTGACCTGGGCGGCCGAGCGATCGATGCGGCGGCTCTCACCTGCCCTGATGAGGTGCCCGAGGCGGACGGCGCCGGCGTGGAGGCGCCGCATGAACGCCGACACCGTGCCGGCCTGTACTCGTCCGGTCCAGCGGGTGTCGGGCTCGGCGTCCGGCGGATCGACGAACTCCTCGATGGCGTCGGCCAGATCCTTGAGGTCCCTGATGATCCGTTCCCCCTTGCCGGCCGTCACCACATCGCCCGGCTTGTGACCCTCGATGGGATCGCGCAACACCACCGCACCGGGCTCACCCGCCACGTCAACGGCGTATCGCTGCAGCTGAGACTCGACCCGCTCCTCGATGAAGGGAATCTGGTTGCGCGTGTCGGAGGCGTCCGTGAACAAGAATCGGAGCAGCCCCTCGTCGATGAACTGGCGCGGGGTCCAGGCAAAGGCCTCGACTCCCTCCTGGCGTCCTCCGATATCGGGAACGACCACATCGCCCGACCGGGGCCGGGGCGGGGCCCAGAAGGCCACCGACTCGAACGGGACCGGGTCGACGCCCAGCGCGTCCCACGAGGCGGCCGCCTCCTCGGTGAAGTCCTTGTTGCGCTTGTCGAGCCACAGCAGGTCTTCGCCCTTGACGTTGAATACGAGGATTCGCAGGTTGGCGGCGCCCTCCCCCACCACCTCCGGCTTGGCGGTCAGCATCCGCAGGAAGAACAGGGCAAAGCTGGTCTTGGTGGCAACGCCGCTGATGCCGGAGATCGACATGTGGCCGCCCTTGCGGCCGTCGAAGAAGTCGAGATCGACGTACATGGGATCGCCGTCCCGCCCCGTTCCCACGGCCAGCGGTCGTCCCATCTCATCGGTGTAGAGCGCCTTGTGGCGTTCCAGTCCCGTGGCGCGTCGCACCACCTCCCCCGGATCGGGTGACACCCACAGCTCCGGATCCACTCGGGTGATGGCGACCTGTGCCGACCGCACCTTGGCGCCCGGCAAGATACCTTCGGCGGCAATGCGATGGGTATCGGACTCGAAGGTGGCGCCCTCGTAGACAGCCTCCGCTTCGGTGACCACCCCGTAGGTCTTGACTTCGCCATGTTTGGGAACGTCGGTGGCGACGACGACGAGATCATCGAGCTGGAGGTAATCGTCGTCTTCCAGCACCACCCGGAACTCCCGGGTGGAGGTGTGTTGCGTGCCCAGCACGCGGCCAACGCCCCGGTCGGGGGCGGGGGTTTCAGTCATGCATCCTCTCCAGCGCTGCGGCCATTATGGCCCTCACGTGGGCTGTCGCATGGTTGCTTCCCGCAGCGCTCGGTAGATGATGTGCCGGTCCCCGAGCCGCGCCCGCAGCTGCTTCTCCAAGGCTCCGATGGGGACGAGGTTCTGTGGGGCGCGAGGATCGATGTGTGGTTCGGACGCGAACCGGGGCAACAGGGCAGCCGTCCGGTC
>JASJAS010000165.1 GCA_030066875.1 Acidimicrobiia bacterium
TCCAGCACCGCCACCTCCTGGCCGGCGACCACTGGAAGTTCCGTTGTGTCGTACGGCGTGTGCACGATGACTGGACCGCTATCCCCGGACAGGTACCGGGCGGGGACCCAACCCGCCCCTTCCTCGCAGGTGATGAAAACAAACTCGGGCCACTGGGTGTCTCGTTCGCCGGCAGCGACGATCTGGCCAACCTGGATGCGGATCGCCGGCCGATCCGGGATCTCGTGGCCGGTGTGGGCCGTTGCTCGGTGAGGCTGCATCACCACACGGTACCCGGTGAGGCCCCACTATCGTCGCCGTAATGGCTGCTGCCGATGTTCTCGAGAGTCCGCCCATCCCGGCGACCGTCGCGGACGCGAGCCGAATCCTGGAATCCGAGTACCAAATCGCCGGGGACATCCGGCCGCTACCGGGAGAGCGGGACCGCAACTTTCGGGTAGCCGGCGAATCGGGCTCCTACGTCCTCAAGATTGCCAATCCTGCGGAGCGACCGGGTGTGCTCGACATGCAGCAGAAGGCGCTCCGCCATCTACATCGATGGGATCCCGCGCTCCCGGTTCCGCGCCCGATCCCCACGGAGGATGGGGCGTTGGTCGGACAGGTAGAGGTTGCCGGGCTACGTGTTGGCGTGAAGCTAGCCACCTACCTCGGCGGAGCAACGCTCGACGAAGTCGCACCGTCGCCACAGCTACGGCGCAATGCCATCGAGACACTGGCCGCATTGGGAATGGCGCTGCGCACCTTCAACCATCCCGAGCTCGACCGCCCGCTGGCTTGGGATCTGCGACGCCTTCTCGAACTTCGTCCCCGGACCGCACACCTCGAAAGCGAACGCAAGACTCTCTGCGAACATTGGCTGGGGCGCTTCGAGGCTGATGTGGCCGCGGCGTTACAGAGCTTCACCACCCAGGCGATCCACAACGACTTCAACCCGGCGAATCTCCTCGTCGATCCCGCGGCGCCGGAGCGGGTCACCGGCGTGCTCGACTTCGGCGACATGACCAGAGGAAACCGGGTCGTGGACCTGGCGGTGGCCGTCGCCTACCAGTGCTTCTCCGCGGACGATCCTGCGAGTGTGATTCCAGAGGCCGCAGCCACCTACGCCGAAGGCGCCTTCATCCCGCGAGCGGCAATGAGTTTGCTTCCGGATCTCGTAGTTGCCCGTCTCGTGCAATCGCTCATCATCTCGGGATGGCGGGCGAGCCTGCACGCCGAGAACCGGGACTACATACTCATCCACGCCGAGCCTGTGTGGCAGGCACTGCAACGGCTGACGGCGCTGGGGGTCGACGAGCTTCGCGACGTCGTGATGGAAGCCGTGACCGAGGATCCGGGTCCACAACCTTCGCAGGCCGCGGCCCTCGAGCTACGCCAAAGGCGCCTTGCACCCGGATTGCGCTTGACCTACACAGAACCAATACACGCTGTGTCCGCCGAGTCGGTGTGGATCACCGACGCTCGGGGTGTGCGCTACCTCGACGCCTACAACAATGTCCCGCATGTCGGGCACGGCCATCCGGCAGTGGTGGCAGCGCTCGCTGATCAGGCATACCGGCTCAACACCAACACCCGCTACCTCATCGACGGGGTCAACACCTACGCCGATCGGCTTGCGTCGCTACTCCCGGATCCTCTCGAGGTCGTGTTCTTTGCCAACAGTGGGGGCGAGGCCAACGACCTGGCGTGGCGCATCGCCCGGACGGTCACCGGGCGCAGAGGGATGGTCGTAACCGAGCATGCCTATCACGGCTCGACCTACCTGACTATGGCCACATCCCCAGAGGAGCTCGGTCTGCAGAACCTCGAGCCCTGGGTCGCCACAGTCCCGCCGCCGCGACCCGGTGCAACCACCGATGGGCTGCATGAGGCGCTCGCCCGGCTCGAGCAGGGCGACGTAGAACCGGCCGCCTTCGCTTGCGACACCGTCTTCTCAAGCGATGGGATCTACGAGCCGCCTGACGGTTACCTTGCCGCTACCTATGCAGCCATCAGATCCGCCGGTGGATTGTGCATCGCCGATGAGGTGCAGGCCGGCTTGGGGCGGGTCGGCACCCGATTCTGGGGATTCGCTGCAGACCCGGTAGTGCCGGACATCGTCACCCTGGGCAAACCCCTCGGCAACGGGCATCCGCTAGCCGCCGTGGTTGCGACCCGGGCAATCGCCGACGCGTTCTCCGAATCCGGGTATTACTTCTCGACATTTGCCGGCAACCCGGTGTCGGCCGCGGTAGGCATGGCCGTGCTGGACGTGACGGAGCAAGAGCGACTGCCGGAGCAGGCGGAGGTTGTGGGCAGCTATCTCAGGCGTGGACTTGGCGCTCTCGCCGACCGCCATTCGATCATTGCCGATGTCCGCGGGCCGGGGTTGTTTGTTGGGGTGGAGCTCGTCACCGCTGACGGGCAGCCGGCGGGGCGCCAAGCCGAAGCCATACAGAACCGGATGCGCGACCGAGGTGTCCTGATCGGCCGGACCGGGCCGCAGGGCAACGTGCTCAAGATCCGGCCTCCATTGGTGTTCACCGAGGAACACGCAGACCTGCTGCTCGATCGCCTCAGCGAAATCCTCGGCGAGAATCTGTAGGGTCTTGGGCGCCGGACTGGTCGTGCGGGAGGAGGTCTGCGGCATGGGCCTACAAGAGGAGCTCGGCTACAGGTCGCCGCGGGTGAACAACGTGCAGCGGGCGCTGCACGACGTAGTGGCGATTCCCTGGCTATCGCCGGTGCTCTCGAAGCTGTTCACCCCGGTCGATCGGGCCTTTCATCGCATGACCGGGGGCAGAGCGTCGGTCTCCGGAGCGTTGGTCGGCTTCCCGGTCGTGGTGCTGACGACCACCGGAGCAAAGTCCGGGCAGCTGCGGACGACACCGCTCTCGGCGGTTCCGCTGGGCGACGACCTGGCGCTCATCGGCAGCAATGCCGGGTCCGGCAAGATCCCCGGCTGGGCCCACAACCTACGGGCCAATCCAACCGGAACTGTCGCGTACGAAGGCAGGGAGGCTGCCGTCAAGGCGCGCGAAGCCGACCCGGACGAGTACGAAGCGGCGTTCGACTCAGCTGTGAGGGTGTATCCCGGCTACGCCGGTTACCGGGAGCGGGCCGATTACGTGATACCCGTATTCGTCCTCGAGGCAGCCAACGCCGCCTGAACAGTTGGGGGTCAGGCGGCTTCGTTCCAGTTGAAGTCGATCTCGTGGAGGAAGCGGTCGGACAGGTGGTTGAGGACCCGGCGGGCCGCCCGGAACCGGGTGGCGACATCGGCCACAACCGGAGGGGCTGAACCTGCATCGACTGCACGCTCGTACCAGCGGCTGCCCAGATGCTCCAGCGCGTCGAGACCGGGGGAGAGGCTGCCTCGATCGCACAGCTGCAGGATCTCGTCGCTCGTCATGTCGACTGTCCCGCCGAGCTGCTCGGCTTCCGTCGCCGGCATGGCACGCGGACCAGCGTGATCGGGAAACACGCCGCTCATGAACAGGCTCAGATCACCGAGCCGGCACATGAGTGTGGCTCGTTGGCTGGGTAGAGCTTGATCGATCCACAGCGCCATATCGTTGAGGTCGAACGGATCGGCAGGGACGGGAGCGGGCGCCGGCATGGCAAAGGAATCCAACAGCCGGACCAGGAAGAACAATCGTCCGGGATCCTCGACGAACTCCTGTAGCGGGGCGACATCGAAGACCGGGAGCCGAGACTGCGGTCCGGTCCAGTCGTTGACGAATGTCGCGGTGCGCAGTTCGTCGGCAGCGGCGTGAACCATCACGGCGAACAGCAGGTACGGCGACACGACATTGGCCGGATGCGCTTGTCTGCCCATAACGCCGGCGAACACATCCTCGTCGGAGAGAATGTCGTGGATTGCCCAGGGGCGAAGCCTGAGGTCCTCCGCCAACTGGTCTGCATCACCACCCGTGATCGATGCCAGTGTCCGGAGATCTCTACCGCTCAGACCGTCCAGATACGACGCCACTTTTTCTCCTAGCGAGGCGTATCGGCCCTGTCGGCGGCGCGTTCAACCACTTGAGGAGTTGACCGGTGGCTCAGAGCCCGAGAGCCCTCACCAGGAAGGCCGCCATCTGTGCTCTGGTGACCCGTTGGTCGGGGCAGAACCGGTTGTTGGTCGGCGGGTTGCAGCCCGACGTGATGCCGGCGGCGGCGAGGTGTTCGATGTCGGCTTCGAAGACGGAGTCGTTGTCGTCGGTGAAGTCGGTGCCGCTGGTTCCAGCGAGGTTCAAGGCACGGACGATCATCGCGGCCATCTGCCCTCTGGTGAGGCTCTGATCGGGACAGAAGCGATCGTTGTGCGGAGGATTACACCCTCGAGTGATGCCGGCGGCAGCGAGTTTCTCGATGTCGGCCTCGAACACGGATTCGTTGTCGTCAGTGAAGTCGGTGCCGTCGGTTGCGGTGAGGTTCAAGGCGCGGACCATCATCGCCGCCATCTGCCCACGAGTCAGGTGATCGTTGGGGCAGAACCGGTTGTTGGTCGGTGGGTTGCAGCCCGATGTGATGCCGGCAGCGGCAAGCCTCTCGATGTCAGACTCGAAGATCGAACCGTCGTCGTCCCAGAACAGCCCGTCGCCCGCTGCTCCCGGCGGGTCATAGGTATTGGAGCTGAAGAACAGCTCTGTGACCCAGGTTCCATTGTTGCCGATGTACACACCGAGGGACACGAACATCTTGTTGGCGCTCAGGATGTTGGCGCGGTGGCCCGACGAATTCATGAACATGTTGTGGATCGTCTCGCAGCCCGACAGGTAAGGGCTCGAATGCCACGCAACGTTCTCGCCCCAAGTCCAAGTCCCATCGGGGAGGATCGGGTTGCGCTCAGTCGAGGTCATGTGACGCAGGTCCCCCTCACCGGCCATCTTCTGGGAGAACGCCCTTACCTCGTTATTGATGTCGAAGGCCATCTGCAGTGTGTCTGCGCCGTGGGCAAGACGATCGGTGTTGATCAGCGTCAGCAGGCACGCTTCGAAGTCTTCCGGAGACAGTGCGGCTACTGCGGGTGACGAGACCGAGGCAGTGCCAACCAGGAGGAATACTGTTATGAACGTTGTCAGTTTGCGGGTGGCGCGCCGCATCTCGACCTCCGGCGGAAGCAAGTGACAACCACTCTAAGTAGTCGGAGGGGCTATGCCGATAGGGCGGCAGCCCCATATGGCGACGGCTCAGTCGGGCAGGTATCCGCGCAGGAACTCGAGCGCGGGCTCCTCATCGGGAAAGACCCGGAACGGGATGAGGAGGTCGTCGAGGAACTCGGGGAAGCGGCCGAGCGCTTTCGCCGCTCGTGTGTCGGCAACGACAGCGGCGGCAAGACATATGCTCTCGATCTTGGAGATGAACCTGGCCCAGGAAGCCGGAGTCCCTCGCGGCCAATCACGAGCGTCGAACAGGATCGGAGCCCTTTGCCCGCCGGCCAACTCGCGGACGACGGCGAACGTTTCGTCGACGAAAGGTGCCGTACTGGGAACACCGATCGCGATGACGTGGATGATGCCCTCGTCATCCAGCAGGATGCGGGCGTCGCTGCTCGTTCTTTCCTCCATGACTCGACGATAGCGGTGGGGGGTTGTTCCTCAAGGGACCCTGTTGTCGGGCACCTTGACCAGCACCGCATGGCCCCGAGCCGTGACTGCTCCGCCGGCTTCGAGGTCGGTTGCGACGACAACTTTGCGTTCCCCAATCTCGACTGC
>JASJAS010000166.1 GCA_030066875.1 Acidimicrobiia bacterium
GATGTGCCCACGCGCGTCGCCTCTCTCGTTGGCGCCAAGCTCGCGTTCCGGCTCGCCGACCGGTACGACTACACCGCGCTAGGGATTCCGGCCGTGGACCCGCCGCGGTTACCAGGCCGAGCGTTCGAATCGGGGAGCGGGAGAGAGCTTCAGGTTGCCATCCCGGAGGAGCGCAATCTCGAAGCGGCTGTGCCGACCGGTGGATCGGACAAACCGAGCTGCGCCCCGTGGGCCATCGATGTGCTACCTCAAGACGTAGCCGTTGCCGATGTGGTCTCCGCGGCTCGGATTGATGCCGACTGTTGGTTTCTCCCAATCGGGCTCGGGGACACTACGTTGGCGCCCGCGGGCCTGGTGCTGCGGCCCGGCGATCATGCACTCATAGCCGGTCCGGCTCGATCGGGGAAGAGCACCGCGCTACTAGCCGCTGCCGCTGCGGCGAAGGCGGTGCGCCCCGACCTGAGTGTCGTGGCGGTGGTGCCGCGCAATTCGCCGCTCACCGCAGCCGCCGTAGTCGACCGGGTAGTCGCTCCGGAGGACTTTGCGGCCTTGGACCGAGAGAACGGGGAGTGGCTGTTACTGGTCGACGATGCCGAACTCGTTGAGGGGTCGAAGCATCTGAGCAATCTGGTGCGATCGCGAGATTGCGGCATTCGAGTAGTTGCCGCTGGTGCAGCCGATGCGATTCGGACGTTGTACGGCCACTGGACCC
Organism: Acidimicrobiia bacterium; assembly: GCA_030066875.1. Taxonomy (GTDB): domain Bacteria; phylum Actinomycetota; class Acidimicrobiia; order Spongiisociales; family UBA5794; genus JAAETI01. The sequence goes on from JASJAS010000166.1 coordinate 713, forward strand.
AAGATGTGCGCCGCTCGCGAGTCGGCTGTGCCTTGCGGCCCAACATCGCAATCGACGGCGACTTATGGCAGACACCGTTGCCACGCCGTCGCTACGGCAAGTTTCCCGTCGGGCGCGGTTATCTGCTCGCCGACGGCCGAGCGGAATTGGCGCAGTTGGGCCGGTTGTGAACCAGGGTTTCGTTGGAGCTGATCCCGCAGGACTCGTTGGCCTTGCGCGCAGTGCCGAAACTCTCACAATTCGGATCCGCGCTGCGGGCGCAGTTGCCGCAGCGATCCTCGAACGCCGAGATTGGCCACACGCCTCAGCTGTGATAGCAGGGGGGCTGACGAAGGTCGCCGGTGACGTGCAAGCGCGAGCCGACCAGTTGAAGTGGCGGGCCGCCAAGATCCAGACCGCCCAGGATCTGCAGGTTTGTGCACCGGGCGGTCAAGACCGCGATCATCTCGAGCTAGCTGCATTTGCCGCTCTCGCAATCTTCGACCCCGGCGATCGAACCGACGCATATCGGAGATGGCTCCAGCCGCCGTCTCTCGAGTCCCTTGCCGCCATGTCGCCACAGCAGGTAGGAGCAGCTTTGGCGGTCACGGCTCCCTCCTTGCAGCAGAACTTGGCGCGCACTCACCCCGAAGTGATAGGTGCACTTGACGGCGTACCTCCCGAGCTGCGCTTCGTCGCCAACCGGATTCTGCTGGCAAGGAGAATCGAGGAGCTGGAGCGCCAGATCGAAGCCTTGCGGCCTACGGCGGGAGCGGCTTGGGCGCGCTGGATCGGATCGGCATGGCCGGTCGTCTGGTTGCCTGTGTCCAGCCTCCGCAGCACGACGATCCGCCACATGCGCGACCAGATCGATCGCTTTCAGATGTGGCTCGACGAGGATCGCCAGATCCTCCACTTCGATCCGACCGGAGACGGCCGGATCGTCGAGGTGTTCGGCAATCTCGAAACCGCCCAACGAATCGCCATCGTCGTACCTGGGATGGCAAATGACATCGACGACTTCAATGGCGGGCTGCGCGCCAACACCAACCTCCTCTTCGAGAGCGCCGTATCTTTCGACCCCGAGGTGGCCGCGGTTGCCTGGCTCGGCTATGACACTCCCGACGGTGCCGATGCAGCGCTGCGCGACGCTGCCACGGTCGGCGCACCTGCGTTGCAGCAGTTTGTTCGCGGCATTGACCCAGAAAGCGAGAAAGTGATCACGGTCGTAGCCCACAGCTATGGCTCGGTTGTCGCCGGCATTGCCGCCCGCCGTGGCCTGGACGTGAACGATCTCATTCTGCTCGGTAGCCCAGGGACAACACTGGACAGCAGGGCTGATGCGCAACTTCGCCCCGGAGGAAGGATCTGGGCCGGCCTCGCGGACGACGACCCGATTGCGTCCGCAATCTCGCCGGCGGAGCTTCCGCCCTGGTGGCTACCCGCAGGTTTCGCCCCATTCTGGCTTGCAGCCGACCTGGCGGATGGGGCAGAGACGCTGTGGTTTGGAACCAATCCAGCCCACGAGAGCTTCGGGGCTCTGCGCATCACGACGGAGGGCTCGAGGGGCCACTCCTCCTACTTTGCCGGCAATTCACTGCAAAACCTGGTTCGAATCATGCTCGGGCGATATGAGGACGTAGTTCTCGAGGATTAACCGGTCGGTCAGATCAGGTCACGGTCCTGGGCCCAGCGGGTGAGCTCGCGTCGGTTGGACAGCTGCAGCTTGCGCAGCACTGCGGACATGTGGTTCTCCACCGTCTTCGCAGAGATGAACAGCTGCTCACCGACCTCCCGATACGTATAGCCGCGCGCGATGTGTTGCAGCACCTCCCGCTCGCGCTTGGTCAGTTTGTCGAGGTCCGGGTCCAGGCCCTTGACCTCGATCGACGCAAACGCATCCAACACGAACCCGGCGAGCTTTGGCGAAAAGACCGCATCCCCGTCGACCACCCGCCGGATCGCTTCGGCGAGATCTGCCGGTGACACCGTCTTGGTCACATAGCCGCGTGCTCCGGCCCGTACAGTCGCTACCACATCCTCGGGTGCGTCCGATGCTGAGATAGCCAGGAAACGGATGTCGGGGTGAGTTGAATGAACGCCCTCGATGATTGCCCGCCCTCCACCGGAAGGCATGTGGACGTCCACCAGCACCAGGTCGGGTTGCCGTTCCCGAATCATCGCTATGGCTGCTTCCACCTCGGAAGCATCACCGACCACCTCGAAATCCTCCGGGAGTTCGGCGCGGACACCGGCTCGGAACAGATCGTGGTCGTCGACGATGAACACGGTGGTCATGGCGCCTCCACGGGCAGGCGAAGTCTTACTTCAGTTCCCGATCCGGGGACGGAAATGATCTCCGCCGATCCGCCATGCCGCTGCATTCGACCAACGATGGATTCGGTGACACCGTGGCGAGAGGGGTCGATGGCTTCCGGATCGAAGCCGCACCCGCGGTCCTTTACAAACACAAGTACTTCGTCGTTGTTGGCCTCGCCGTAGACCGAGATCGTCGGTACCCCGGCGTGGGTGGCTGCGTTGACCATCGCTTCGCGGGCGGCCCGCACGATCGGCTCGACTTGCGCCGCTGAGTTGCCTACCACGACCGTCTCTACTTGGGTTCCGGTGCGATCCTCGACCTCAGTGCCGGCGCCGATGAGGGCTTCGCGAAAGCCGCCGCGGGCATCGCCGTCCTCGGGTCTGTCGGGGAACAACCAACCTCGCAGCTCTCGTTCCTGGTGCCGGGCCAGGCCGCGAATATCAGGCGTGGCCGCTTGATCGCGTTGAATCAGGGCGAGGGTTTGCAGTACGGAATCGTGGAGGTGGGTGGCCACCTCGGCCCGCTCCTCAGCCCTAACCCGCTCAGCACGTTCTCGGGTCAAGGCCGCTTCAGCTTGGATGCGTCGGTGGTCGGACGAGCGCAAGACGCTTGCCACTCCGACGGCTGCTCCGACGGAGAACAAGAACGCGATGGCGTTGGCGACCTCTTGGGAGAACGACTGGGTAGTACCGAGGACCGGCACCAATCCGGCTGCGGTCAGGACGACCGCGCTGACTATCCCTCCCGTGGCACCGAACGCATAAATGGCCGCAAAGGCTCCGGCCAGGGGGTAGCCGCCGGCGAACTGAATCGAGCCGGCAACGGTACCTGCGACGACGGTCCACGCGCTGAGTGCCAGGTCTGCAGAAACCAACGCCCAGTGGCGGGCCAGCTGCGGTCGCCTGATCCGCCCAACGGTCGCCAACCCGGCCCACAGCAAGACGGTCACGATGGTCGCCACGATGACGCCGGGTCGGTCCACCTCATCTGCTCTCCCGGCCAAGACCACGGTTCCCAGAATCGAGAGCCAGATGGCGGCAAACACCCTATAACCGGTCGTGATCCAGAGAAGGGTCGATTCGAGATCTACGGACCGCTGCGATCCAGCCATACCCCGAGCGTACCCGCAACACGTCCGCCGTCGAGTCGATGCCCGCCACCGAGCCTCGTATCATCCCCGGTATGAGTCATCCCACTGTTGCCATCGTCGGCGCCGGTTCAATGGGCGAAATCCTCGCCGAAGGCCTTGTGCGCGCCGGCTGGGAAACTGCAAACCTGATTCTCGTTGCGAGGAGGGAAGAGCGCGCTCGCGAGGTCGAACGCCTCACCGCGATCACGACGCTCCTCGACCCGGTCGAGGCAATAACCGGGCGCGATGTGGTGGTCATCGCGGTCAAGCCGAAGGACGTCGACTTCCTTCTCAAACAGATCTCCGACGCCGTCGAACCGAGCCAGGTGGTCGTTACGCTCGCAGCCGGTGTCCCGATCGCGGTTTTCGAGGATGCTCTCGAGGGCATTGCGGTAGTCCGGGCGATGCCCAATACCCCGGCCGCGGTAGATGAAGGCATGACTGCTTTCTGCGGAGGAACCCGGGTAAACGGGGATTCGCTGGCGCTGGCCGACATGGTGCTGTCGGCCGTGGGGGAGACGATCCAACTGTCCGAGGATCTGCTCGACGCAGTCACTGCGGTATCAGGGACCGGTCCGGCCTACGTGTTTCTCCTTGCCGAGGCGCTCACGGAGGCCGCTATCCGCGAGGGTCTGCCTCATCACGCCGCGGAGAAGCTGGTGATACAAACACTGCGCGGCGCCGGGGCTCTGCTGTCGGTATCGGACAAGAGCGCCTTTCGACTGCGGGCCGAGGTGACGTCACCCGGCGGTACAACTGCCGCCGCTATGCACGAACTCGAAGAAGGCGGCTTTCGGGCGCTCATGGAAACCGCGGTCCGCGCCGCCGCGCAACGCTCCGAGGAACTTGGTGCCGCCGCAATGGAACGGGCGCAAGAGGCGCCCAAGTGAACCTTGTCGGGCGCACTGTGCTCGGCGTCACCAATCGCAAGGCTGTACGCCGGCTGATCACGGGGACGCCGCCGGGACGCGCCCTGTCACGGCGCTTCGTCGCCGGAGAGACTCTCGATCAGGCTATCGCGGCTGCCACTGAACTCAACACCCGAGGAGCTTCGGTGTCTCTCGACCATCTAGGGGAGCATGTCACCGATCCGAAGCAGGCCGCGGCGGCCCGGGACGATTACCTGGCCTGTCTCGATGCCATCGGCAAACACGGCATCGACGGAAACATCTCGGTCAAGCTGTCGCAGCTCGGAATGGGCTTCGACGAGGACCTCGCTGCCGAGTCGCTGGATGCACTGGCACGGCGTGCTGCCGTTAACGAGACGACGGTGTCGGTGGACATGGAGGAGAGTGCCGTCACGGAGTTGACCATCGACCTCTACAGCGGTGTGCAGAAGCAGCACGGCAACCTCGGCCTCGCCGTGCAGGCCTATCTGCATCGAACCACTCGCGATCTCGACAGAATCATGCCGCTGGGAGGTCACGTTCGCCTGTGCAAGGGCGCCTATGCGGAGCCGGAAGACATCGCCCACCAGTCACGGGCCGCGGTCAACGAGGCATTCGACCGGCTCACTCACCTGCTCATGAGCGATGATGATGTCA
>JASJAS010000167.1 GCA_030066875.1 Acidimicrobiia bacterium
ACCGATCAGCACGCTGAAACCTTGACCTCCGAAGACATGCGGGGCGACATCGTCCTCTACAACTTTGGCTACTCGGGCTGCGACGCGGCGTGTGCTTCGATGAACGAAACGATGGCTGCTATCCAGAGCCGGCTCGACGAGGTCGATGTCGGTGACACCGACATCCGGTTCGTCACGATTTCTTTCGATGCCGCCAGGGACACACCCGAGACGCTCAACGCATACGCCGCCGAGCTCGGGGCAGATGCGGAACGGTGGTCGTTTGTCACCGCGAGTGCCGGCCACATCGACAACGTCGTCAAGGCGGGATTCCGCGCCTACTACGAGGATCGCGGCGATGGCTCTTTCGCGTTCGATCCGGTGTTCGTACTGGTGGACGGATGGGGTGTTATCCGGGGCGAATACCGCTACCAGACTGCCGCCAGCGATACCGACAAGATCCTCCATCACATCGACATCCTCGGTGAGGAGATTCGCAACGCACACGGGGCGGCATCACTGGCATACGAGGCGGCGCACTTCTTCCTCTGCTACCCATGACGATGCTCCGCAAGACATGGCACAAGCGGCTCTTTGCAGTGCTCGCGGTTGCCCTCGTCGGCGTCCTCGTCGCTTGGTACTTCGTTCTTCCCAGGTTGCGCCCGCACGTCTTTGCCGGAGCAGTCATTCAGTCGAATCAGAGAGCCCCTCGGCTCGAGCTGGAAGCCGCCGGCGGTGAGTCGGTGAGGATGTCCGAATTCGTAGGGAAGGTCGTGGTGGTCTACTTCGGGTACACCTACTGTCCCGACATTTGCCCGGCGACCCTGAACAAACTGGCCAGATCGATCGAAATGCTGGGCGACAAAGCGGCGGATGTCCAAGTGATGATGGTATCGATCGATCCGGCGCGAGACACCCCCGACCTTCTCGAGGACTATGTCACCCACTTCCATCCGGACTTCCTCGGTGTCACGGGAGACGAGCAGACCGTGAATCGCGTAGCGACTCTCTACGGCGTCTACTACGAGCCGAGCGATGGCACCAGCGCGACCGGATATACGATCGATCACACCTCAACCGTGATCCTGGTAGATCGGTCCGGCCACCTGAAGCTGGTGTTGCCGTTTGAGGGAACGGCCGAGCAGATCGCTGCCGACATCGAGTACTTCCTGTAGCGCGGGTCACGCCGGCACATGCCGCGGCTTCGGCTAGGTTGGTCGAGTCCCTGTGTCGCTGTGAGGCCGATCGATGAAGCGTTGGTTGGCGGTGGCCGCCGCCGCACTATTCGGAGTTCTGGTCGCTCTGTTTGTGGTACCGCTTCTGGTCGATGAGCCATACGAGTTCGCCGGAACGGTGCTGGCCAACCCGGATCCCGCTCCGGACTTCACCCTGACCGGCGACAGCGGAGAACCCGTCGCGCTCGGGTCGTTCGAAGGACAAGTAGTGCTGCTGTACTTCGGCTATACGTACTGCCCGGACGTTTGTCCTGCGACACTTGTCGAACTGGCCGACGCGATGGAAGAACTGGGTGGCGCAGCAGATGACGTTCAGGTGATCATGGTCTCCGTCGACCCGGCCCGCGACACGCCACAAGTGCTCGCGAACTACATGGATCACTTTGACTCCCGGTTCATCGGACTAACCGGAAGCGAAACCGAGATCGCCCAAGTGGCGGACCTGTACGGTGTCTTCTACGAGGCCCAAGAAGGCACCGTGGCGACCGGGTATCTGGTCGACCACCTCGCAAGCGTCATGGTGATCGACAAGACCGGCCAATGGGTGGAGGTAATCAGCTACGGGACAAGCAGCGAGAGAATCGCCGCCGACGTGAGGGAGTGGCTGTGATCGGGAGGAAACCGGTGATCATCGACACCGATCCCGGTCACGACGACGCCATTGCCCTGCTGCTGGCGCTGGCGTCTCCCAGTGAGCTCGAAGTCCGGGCGATTACGACGGTTGCCGGGAACGTGCCGCTTTCCAAGACCACCTACAACGCGCTGCGGGTACGCGAACTGGCTGGGGCCCCGCACATCCCCGTTTACCGCGGATGCGGGCGGCCGTTAGTGAACGAGTTGGTCACCGCTGAGTACGTTCACGGCGAGTCCGGAATAGACGGGCCGGAACTCCCGGAACCGAGTCGCGGCGCCGAGCAAATCCACGCGGTCGACTACCTCATCGAAACCCTGCGCACCACGCCCGAGCCCATCACCCTGTGCATTCTCGGGCCGATGACGAATATCGCCGCTGCGCTCACCCAGGCTCCGGAAATATCGGCCGGCATCGGGGAGGCGGTGATGATGAGCGGGAGCTTTCACGCCGGGGGGAATGTGACACCTGCCGCGGAGTTCAACGTCTTCGTGGATCCCCACGCAACTGATGTCGTCCTGAGTAGCGGAGTGCCGCTAGTCATGATGCCCCTCGACGTCACTCATCAAGCCCAAGCAACTCGCCCCCGGGTGGAAGCTATCCACGCAATTGATACGCCCGTAGGAAGGGCGACCACCGAAATGCTGCGCTTCGTGGAGCGTTACTACGTCGGCCGTGGCGGCTTCGAGGGGTTTCCGCTGCACGATCCGACGGTCATCGCCTACCTGATCGACCCGTCGCTGTTCGACGTGCGTCCGGGGCGGTTCTCCGTCGACTTGGCGGCGGGGGAGACCCACGGATCGACCGGGGCGGAGTGGCACCTCGACGATGCCAACGGTCGGGCTGCGCTGGGGATCGACGTCGACGCCTACTTCGAACTGATTGCAGAGCGACTGGCTGCTCTCTGATCAACGTCGGATCGCTTTTCGGCAGCCAGGCCCCACAGCGACAATGCGAGGGCGATCGCCATCAGGAGGGCATTCACCACACCGACATCGCGCAATGCCGCCGCTTGACTGACCGCCGGTGCAGTCTGGGCGTCGATGGTGGCGCCATGGTGGTGGGCGACCCGCAGCGCCCAAACCGCCCCAAGCACCGAGATTCCGGTCAGTTGACCGGTGTTTCTGGTGATACTGAGCATGGCCGATGTGACCCCGAGCTGATCCGGAGGCGCCGCACCCATGACCGCGCTGTTGTTGGGTGACTGGAAGATCCCCATGCCCAAGCCTGCGGGGCCCATTACCAGCATGATGGCCCACAGCGGAGACCTGTCATCGAGAATCTGAACGAGGGAGTAGGCGACGACGAGCACTGCCAGGCCAACCACGAGAACGCGGCGCGGGCCTACGCGATCGGAAATCGAACCACTCACAGGCGCCGCGATACCTAGAAGAAGTGGGGCGGGGGCGATGAGCAACCCCACCTGACGGGGGGACGCCCCGAGAACGTTCTCTAGATAGAACGGAACAAGAATGAACATGCCTGAGATCGCAAAGAAGGTCATCCATCCGGTGAGAAGGTTGATAGTCAGTAGCCGGTTGGAGAAGAGGCGCAGATCGAGCATCGGCTGCGGCACGCGGTGCTCGATCGCGATGAAGACGAAGGTCCCAGCTAGCCCAAGAGCCAGCAGCCCGATGACCGCAACCGCTCCAAACCCGCGACTTTGCGCCAGCGAAAGACCCAACATGACGGAGAGAAGCGCAATTAAGAACACGGCAGCACCCTTGAAATCGAATCGCTGGCGGCCAGGCGGAGGGATTGCCGGTACAAAACGGAAGGCGGCAGCCGTGCCGAGCAGACCGATCGGAAGATTGACCATGAAGATCCAGCGCCACGACCACTGGTCGATGATGAACCCACCCACCGAAGGGCCGATGACGATGCCGACCGACACCAAGGCGCCCGATATCCCGAGAGCCTTGCCCCGCTCGTTCGGAGGGAATGCCTGAGTGATGATGGCCATGCCGAGAGCGAAGATCATGGCCGCTCCGATGGCTTGGAGGACCCGGGCTGCAATCAGTGCACCGATGCTCGGCGCCAGGCCACAAAGCACGCTTCCCACGGTGAACACGCCGAAGCCGGTCGTGTAGATCGGCTTCTTACCGAGCATGTCTCCCAATCGGCCGATGCTGAGCGTGAGGGTGGCCAGCGTCAGCAAATAGGCGATCAGCACCCATTGCACGGTGGCAAACGTAGTTCCCAGATCCTTCGAAATGGTGGGCAGCGCAACGTTTACGATGCTCCCATCGATCGTCCCGAGGAAGATGCCGAGTCCGGTGGCGACCATCACATGCCACTTGCGGCTGTAATCGACGCCTTCCGTTGGCTTGGGTGCTTCCGGCATCGAACCATTGTGGTCGATGCGACCCGCCAGTAAACCGGCAGGCATGCCACGATCGTGTCGGGGGGCGCCAGTACCATCGCTTCGATGGGTCAGCTCTATGTCGAAGGCTGGGCTCCCGAATACGGCAGCCCATTCGAAACCAACGAGGATCTCGCAGATGCGGAGAAGGTCGATGAGACCGTCGAAGTCGACGGTCCGTGGTCACCTGTGTCCGGCGTCGACGACGGGATCGACGAGATAGCGTTCGTCGATGGGGTGCGGCGCATCGACGCTCGACTGACCCTAGACGAGCCCGACGGTCCGATTCCCGGCATTTGTGGTTCCCACGGTGTCGGGGCCGTCATCTGGGATCGCACCGCGAGACTTGCAGACTTCACCGAGATCGAGATCGATCGTCTTGCCGTCTTCGGCAACGGGCACGGGGCACCTATCCCGGTGGCATCTTCTCGCGTGGTGTATCGCTCGGAATCCGTACCCGAGAGTGACCCCGGCTTTCTCATCCAGCGCTTCCACGGATCAATGCGCAAGGCCGAGGCCAGGCTCTCTGAACGGCTGGCCCAATCGGGACTATTCGTGATCGCCGACGGTCCCATCAACGACCTTTCAGCAACCGAGAAAGTCGGCTATGTCAAAACACACCGCGCCCCATACCTGTCCGCGGAGCGCGGCACGATTGTGGCTCGCTTGCGCGCGGGCGAGCGCACCCCGTTGTTTCTCATCGGCCGCGGCGGGGCCTATCCCCGGTACTCCTGGTATCAACGGCTTGCGGAGTATGCGGACGGGCATTCCTGGACGGGCGTGGTGCGATGCGAGGTCTCGAGCGCGTTGCCCCTCGACAGAGCTCGGGCGGTGGCCGACCGCACGGCGGCGATTTTGCCGCTTGTCGGCTCGGAGCGCCACGTGGACCCGCGCGCCCCTCAGAATCTCGTTCCGATCGCAGCGCTTGAGCGCGAGCTGCGACGTCGGTTAGGTGACCCGGGAATCATCTACCGTGCGCTACGGTCCGCTGTAGCCGCGGCCGCGGAGGCATCGACATGAACGACGACAGAATCGAATCAAGCGGGGCTGAAGACGGTGTAGGTCGCGTGCTCGGAACAGAGCACACCTCGACAAGGGAGTTCCGCGTCGTCCTCGACGATGCGGAGTATCTACAACTCGACGATCTCGTCGTGGTTAGGACCCAGGTGCCCAAGCAAGGCGAGGTGCGCACCTACGGTGTCGTCACCGAGGTCGCCGCCGTTTACGAAGGGGCCAGCTTCGAGAGCGATACCCACCGCATCGCAGTGGACGGAACGCTACCGGGAGCCAAGGTCCGCTCCGCAGAGGTTGCCATTACCCGCGTCGACCCCGAGCTCTGGGTTTCGCCCGACCCGGGGGAGAAGGTCGAACGGGCCCGTGGAGGTGAACGGGAAAAGGCGCTATACGTCGACGAAATGGGTCGGCCCCTGCCAGTCGGTGTGGGCCGAGACGGTGAGCCCGTGTACATCGATCTCGACTTCTTCGACGGTCGCAAGGGCGGCCACATGTCGATCTCCGGCATATCCGGCGTCGCCACCAAGACGTCGTTTGCGCTGTTCTTCCTGCGCTTGCT
>JASJAS010000048.1 GCA_030066875.1 Acidimicrobiia bacterium
GTGTTCGAGTCCGGCCAGCGGGACATCGAGGTCATCGGCCCGGCGTTGGTAGAAGAGTCCCTTGCGGTTCACGAGGGCTTCTGGGACCGGTAATCCTGATTAGACCCGCCGCATTTCTGCGAATGGCAGATCCACGAGTTTGGCGCGGATCTGTGTGGAGACCTCACGGGCTTTCCAATCAACCAGGACCTCGTCTAGTTCGCGAGCCCGGTCGGCGTCCACGCGGGCCAACCCGATCATCTCGTTCAGATTGGGGCTCCAGGTGATGCTGGTGGCGAATCCGATGCGGTTCCCGTCGGGTTTTCGAACCCCTGGTACGTAGCCGCGCTGTACCCGCGGCGACACAAAGGGCGGCGATCCCTGCTCCTCCCACATCATCACGATGTCGTGCCAGTTGACCAGGAGTCCTTTCATCAATCGCTTCGGCCCTGTCTCGCGCTCCCTTAGCAATGCAGCCTTGCCGACGAATTGGCGATCCCCGGCGAGGTTGACGAGACGACCAAAGCCAAGCTCGGCTGGCGTTTGCAGGTATTCGTCCTCCGACATGTAGGTCGCCTGGACCTGAGCGGCCGGACCCGCAGGCCGGTAGTCGGTGCCGCTGATGAGCATGCCGACCTCGACTCGGGCAATGTCTTGGGCCGCGTTACCGATCGGGATAGCTCCGTGCTTGGCTCCCTCTTGGACAAACATCTCGAAGACGTCAGGGGAGGCTGCCGGAGGCACCCACATCTCGAAACCGAGCTCACCGGTGAAGCCGGTTCGCCAAATGAGGATCTCGGCTCCGTCGATGGTGATTGTTCGGCCGCGAGAGAAGCCGAGATCGGAGAGGTCGAGCCCGGCCACCTCGTTGATGATCTCGAGTGACCTAGGCCCCTGAATGCACAGCACGCCGAAGTCTTCGTCGGCCTCTGGCGCTTCGTAGATGTCCACGTCGTAGCCATCAGCGTGAGCGAGACACCATTCCTTGAGGGGAGCGGACATGTGGCAGAACTTGTCCTCCTCGACACGGAAGAAGAGGCCCTCGGTAACCGTGTGGCCCGACTCATCACACCAGAACGTGTAGTTGGTGTGGTGGATGTCGATCCTGCTGGCGTCGCGTACCTGCATGGAATTGACGAATCTTTCGGCATCCGGGCCTCGAAAGAACGTCTTCACCAGTGGTGTCTTGTCTTCGATGGCCGCCGTCGTACGTATCGCAAGGGTTTCGTCGATGACGTCGGTGTAGTGATCAACCAAGTGGTAGGGACCCCACCCAATCCACAGGCTTGTTTGCGAAAGGGGTGCGGCAGCCGCATTGAACGGGGTGCCGGTGAAGGCGTCGGGACGGTACTCGTGTGTTGCCATGGGCTCACTGCTTCCTTTTCCCAGGGTCCGTCAGGCCTCACGGTACTAGAGAAGGTTTGGTATATACAAATTTCTGCACTCGAGCTTCGGCGGCAATAGCCCTATTGCACTTCGAAAGTTTGGTGCATACAATATTGGACATAGCAAACTGCGTGACGCAGAACAACCGTGATCGACCCGGCAGGACAAACGAGAGGGACTAGGTCATGAGATGGAAAAACATCCGGTGGGCAACGTTCGGTGTCGCGCTGGCGATGCTGCTGGCCGCGTGCGGTGGTGACTCGACCGACACGACCCAGGCAGCGACGACGGCGGCACCGGCGGAAACAACGGCGGCGCCAACGACGACTGCCGCCGATACTGCTACAACCGCAGCACCCACAACCGAGGCCGCTGCTGAAGGACCCGGGACTTTGAGCATCGCGATGGTGATGAACTCGGTGATCGACGAACCCTGGAACCAGACCCAGGCCGATGCCCTCTTCAGGATCCAAGAGGCCAGCCCCTACGGGCTGGACGTCAGCCTCGAGTTCTTCGAGGCGATTGACTTTGCCGACGCTGAGCGCGTGATCGGCGACATGGCGACATCCGGCGAATACGACATCATCTACGGATCCAGCACTTTCGAACCGGGGATCGCCCCATGGCTCGAGCAGTATCCCGAGATCGTCTTCGTCTACGCAGGCTCCGGCAACCAAGGTCACGGTGGCAATGCATTCTGGGTTGACATGGGCATTTACGAATGCACCTACCTGGCGGGCATCGCCGCCGGCATGGTGACCGAGACCAACCACGTGGCAGCGGTAGCAGCCTTCCCGTTCCCGAACGTGAATGAGGCAGTGAATGGGTTCATCGATGGAGCTCAATCGGTCAATCCCGAAATCGTGGGAACCGCTAGCTACATCGAGAGCTGGTTCGATCCAGCGACCGCGTCCGAAGCCGCGACAGCCCAGATTGCTGCGGGAGCCGACGTTCTGTACGCCTCGAGTTTTGGAACCATCGCGGGAGCCGAGGACGGCGGCGTTCTCGCCGTAGGCGACTACACGGACGCGAGTGGGTTGGCTCCGGGAACGGTGCTGACGAGTGCGTTGGCTCGATGGGACGGTGCCTTGAACGAGATCGTGGACATATGGTGGGATCATCAGGTCAACGGCACCCCCTACGACGCTCCGATGGATCCGATTGTGAAGCTGTTGGCCGAGGATGGATGCGACATCGCCCCGGTTGATGATTCATTGGCGGGTGAAGAAGTGATTGCTGCCGTGGCCGACGCGAAGGCGCAGATCCTCTCTGGTGCGTTGGTTATCGTTCCCGATCACGCACCTGTCGAGTAACCCCAGTTTGGGACGTGCGGCCGATCGGTCGCACGTCCCGCTGCGAGGTACAGGGGAGAAGGGACATGGCAGCAGAGAATATGGATGCTGATGCGCTTAGCGCGTCGCTCGGTGCCGCAGTTCGAGGACGTCGCAAGAGTCTCGGCCTTAGGCTTGTCGACGTTGCCGAGGCCGCCGATGTCTCTCAAGCGTTCCTGTCCCAGATCGAGAATGGAGCCGCGGCAAGTCTGTTCACCCATCACCGAATTGCTGCTGCGCTCGACACAACACTCCACTCGCTTCTCGAGGTCGCTGCCAGCCCGCCGATAGGAGTGGTCCGACGGGACGAGGGCGAATGGCTGCCGCTGGTGGCTGGGATGAAGACGCGGACATTGGTTGGTGGCGCGGGTCATTCGTTAGAAGCGAACGAGACGATCGCGGCGCCAGGGACTTCGACGTTCGACGAGCCGTTTGCACATCCAGGTGAGGATCTCGTGATTGTGCTGGAAGGGGTTTTCGAGTACTCGGTCGGCGATCTTGATCCTGTGGAACTTCATCCTGGAGATGTGATGCACTATCCGGCGGCGCAGCCTCACTCGTTTCGCGTCGTCGGTGACAACGAGGCGCGGCTTCTCATCATCAACACTCCTGGCTCTCTTATGACAGGGAAGGATTAGACACCCTCGCAAGGCGCATTAATGCTGCGACGCGCTAGCTTGCAGGCTCAGCTGCCTCTCTATTAACGTCATCAATATCTTGGCTGCGCCGAAGTGAAGGGTGAGGGTATGAGTTCCCCTGACGTCAACCGGTGTGATCTATTGCTAGTCGGGGGTGCCGTAGTCACCGTCGATGACGCACGAAACGTCTTTGATCCCGGCGCCGTTGCAGTCACAGGTGACCGCGTCACGGCCGTGGGCCCTGCCGAGCAGTTCGCCACCTGGGAAGCGGATCGGGTTATCGACACCACCGGAATGGCCGTATTACCTGGCTTCTCCGACACCCACCAACACCTCTTTCAGTACCTGATGCGAGGGCTCGGCGAGGGCATTGAACTCTGGCCCTGGCTGGAAGGCTTCATCTGGCCACTCTCAGACGTGATCAGGCCGGCCGATGCAATCATCGGAGCCAAGCTCGCCGCCATCGAGGCGGCCCACTCCGGCGTCACCGCGATCCTCGACAACCATTACGCCCCTACCGACATCGAGGCAACACTCGGCGTCGCTGCCTCCATCGAAGGAGTCGGACTCCGCGGCGCCGTTGCCCGCGGCATGATGGGCGATCCCACCGACATCGCCCGCCGGCATAACCTCGCAGGCGAGATCTTCGCCTACACCGCCGCGGAAGAACTCGCCATCACCCGGGAGTGCATCGAGGAGCGGCCGCCCGGCACCCAGGTGGGAGTGTGGCCGGCCCCGGTGAACATCATCTACTGCGACCAGGACTTGATGCGTTCCGCCGTCGCGCTGGCTCACGAGTTCGGAACCGGGTGGCATACCCATTGCTCTGAGGCCGAGAACGACCCGGTCTACTACCTCGAGGAATATGGAGTCAGGCCGGTCGATTGGCTCTATGAGGAGGGTCTGCTCGGCACTGGGGCGACACTCGCTCACGGGATCTTCTTTGACGACCGTGAGGTCGAGAGGGTCGGTGAGACGGAGACCGGAATCGCCTATTGCCCGATCTCGCACGAGTACATCGGTCTCGGCGTCATGCGGCTGCGCGATCTTCGCAACGCCGGAGCAAAGGTTGGGTTGGGCCTCGACGGTGGGAGCGGCCATCGGCTCGACATGTTTGCCTGCATGAAGCAAGCCGTCCTGCTGCAGCGAGTGCACCACAAGGAACCAACTGCATCCAACGGCGAAGAAGTGATCGAGCTTGCGACCAGAGAGGGCGCTCGCTATCTCGGGACTGAGGCGGGATACCTCGCCCCGGGTCGGCTGGCCGACATGGCCGTGGTCCGGCTCTCCGGTGCTCACCATACGCCGCTGCTCCGCGTCGTTGCAGCGTTGGTATACGCCGGCTCGCCCGCCGACGTCGCCTACACGATTGTGGGTGGGCGCGTCATCCTCGAGGATGGCAAGTGCACGCAGGTCGACGAAGAGGCTGTGTTCGAGGAGGCTGCGGCACACGCTAATGAGCTCGTCGCCGCGGCCGGGTTCGAGGGACTGCTCGAGCCCTGGCGGACAGACCTGGCGCCTTCCCAATGAGGGCGTGTCGTTGCTCATCGGGCGGAGGTCGATGAGTTGACCGATCGCGACCAGGCCGGAGCCCACGACAATCGCACGTCAGCTGCTCCAACAGACGCGGGCGACGGCGCTCCGGTGGTCGTGGCGATGAAGGGGATTCGTCGGAGTTTCGGCGATCTACTCGCTCTCGATGGTGTCGACTTCGATCTTCGTCGCGGTGAGATCCATGCCCTGCTTGGCGAGAACGGTGCCGGCAAGAGCACCCTGATGAACGTCCTCTACGGGCTCGTATCCCCAGATCACGGCACCATCGAGGTGGATGGAACGCCGGTTGAGATCGATGGACCGCACGCGGCAATCGCCCATGGCATCGGCATGGTGCACCAGCACTTCAAACTGGTGCCACGGCTGACGGTTGCCGAGAACATTGTGCTTGGCGATGGCGGGGAACGTTGGACACGGCTGCCCGATCTCGCCGAAGTATCGCGCCGCATCGAAGAGCTGAGTGACCGATACGGCTTGGAGGTTCCCGGCGACTCCTATGTGTGGCAGCTATCCGTTGGTCAGCAGCAGCGCGCGGAGATTCTGCGTGCCCTGTACCACGATGCCCGCATTCTGATTCTTGACGAGCCCACGGCAACGTTGACGCCAAATGAGGTGGAGGCTTTGCTCGAGCGGCTCAAAGGGATGGCTGCAGCAGGCTCGTCGATCATCATCATCACCCATCACCTTGACGAGGTGATGAGTTCGGCCGACCGCATCACCGTGCTGCGATCCGGCAAGTACATCGCAACGTTGAAAGCGGCCGAAACCAGCCAGTCGGATCTGGCCCGTCTCATGGTGGGCCGTGATCTGCAGGAGGCAGCGCTGCTCGAGGTGCAGAGTGGTGCTGCTGCCGGCGCCGGGCAACACGCGCAAGCGGGTCCGCCGGTGCTCGATGTTCAGAACCTGACCGCCTACGCCGACCCGGTCGGTGGACCGCGGAGGGCCAGCTCCGACGACGAACGCGTTGCCCTGGAGGACATCACGCTCCAAGTGAGCAGTGGCGAGATTGTCGCCATCGCAGGGGTCCAAGGCAACGGCCAGGCTGAACTCGAAGAGGTGTTGTTGGGTCTGCGCGAGGTTGCGTCGGGCCGTATCGTGCTCGACGGCAAGGACCTGGCCGGAGCCACGACAAGCCACGTGCTTGACTCCGGTCTTGGCTACATCCCGTCGGACCGGTACCGCTACGGGCTGATCAGTGATCTGGCGATCTCCGAGAACCTCGTGATCGATCGAGTCGATCGAGCACCATACGGAAGCCGCTTCAGCCGCAACTTCGCCGCGATACGCGACAACGCGATCTCACTCATAAAGTCGTTCTCCATCGCAGCCAATTCGCCCAAGACTCCGGCCGCCACGTTGTCGGGAGGCAATGCTCAGAAGGTGATCCTGGCACGATCGCTGCGATCCGATCTCTCGCTGCTCGTCGCAGCCCAGCCGACCCGCGGCCTCGACATCGGAGCGATTGAGTTCGTCTGGGAGCGTCTCCGTCGGGAGCGTGATGACGGTTTGGGCATTCTCCTGATTTCCACCGACCTCAACGAAATCATGGCGCTGGCCGAACGGTGCTACGTGTTGTACCGGGGCCGGCTCACTGAGAGCCCCATGGACCGGGACTCGATCGGGTTGGCAATGGGAGGGGCCAATCTGACCGCAAGCGGTGAGGTGCCGGTATGACCAAGATCGACACCACCGCCGACGCTACCGAACCCGAGACCACGGAATTCGTCGAAGAGTCGACGTCGCTCGTCCGTCAATTCGGTCTGACGGCCCTCGCCATCTTCATGGCCCTCTTCTGCGGGGCGCTGCTGCTCTGGGCAGCAGGCGCCAATCCGTTCGTCGCCTACGCCGACATGGTCAAGGGGGTCTTCACCTCGCCGGCGGCGATATCTCTTGTGATGGGCGACGTAGTGCCGCTGCTGACCATCGGCCTTGGCCTCATGATCGCGTTCCGGGCCAAGATCTGGAACATAGGTGCAGAAGGCCAGTTCCTCCTGGGTGCTTTGTTTGGTGGTGCTTTCGCCATCTACTCACCGATCGAGGCACCCATCTTCATCATTCCAATGACCCTCCTCGTTGGCACGGCGGCAGGAGCAGCATGGGGATGGATCGTGGGTTTTCTGCGTGCTCACTGGGGTGTCAACGAGGTCATCACGTCCTTGCTTCTCGTTTATGTGGCCGGCTTCATCGTGGTCTACGCGATCCGCCAGCCGATGCGGGATCCGGAGTACTTCCTCCCGCAGTCGGCGGCTTTGCCTGACACCGCCCGCCTCGGTGATATCCCGTGGCTAGACGTGCATGCCGGCCTGTTGATCGCGCTGGCACTCGTACCGCTCACTGCATACCTGGTGAACAGAACGTCGTTTGGCATTCGCTCCCTGATGCTCGGCTACAACCCGGATGGCACCCGCGCCGCCGGCGTGAACACTTCGAAGCTCACGGTCCGGATCATGCTGATTTCGGGTGGACTTGCCGGACTGGCCGGGATCATGCAAGTGATGGGTGCCGAAACCCGAATCACCAACAACATCTCTCCGGGGTTTGGTTTCACCGCCATCATCGTGGCACTCCTTGGCCGACTCCGCCCGATTGGGGTATTCCTGGCTGCCGTCCTTATTGGAGTTCTCAACGTGGGCGGCGACGCCCTGCAGCGCTCACAGGGGTTGCCCCGCGCGGTAGTGGTCGTGATTCAGGCACTGTTTGTCATCTTCTTGCTCATCGCCGAACGGACCGGGAGTCGCTGATGGATTGGGGAGCAATCTTCAGCGGAGCGGGAATCATCGCACTGCTCAACGCCGGTATCCGGTTGGCGATGCCTACCGCACTTGCTGCCGTCGGCGAAACATTCTGTGAGCGGTCTGGAGTGCTGAACCTGAGTCTCGAGGGGATGCTACTTGCCGGGGCGTTCACGTCTTTCATGGGCGGCTACTACTCAGGAAACTTGTGGGTCGGGGTCCTGGCCGGCATCGGAGGCGGACTTGCCATTGGGATCTTGATGGCGCTTCTCAGCGTTACTTTCAAGACCGCTCAGGTAATCAACGGCATCGTTCTGGTGCTCTTCGCCACCGGGCTCACAGCCTTCACCTACAACAGCGTCTTCGGAGTCACGACAACGCCCCCGAGGTTCGACTCGATGCGTCCGCTGGAGATCCCCTGGCTGAGCTCAATCCCCGGCGTGGGGCCCGTCCTCTTCGAGCAGAGCATCCTGGTCTATCTATCGGTGGTTGTGATTGTCGCCGTCTCCTGGCTGCTCTTTCGCACGAGATATGGGCTGACGGTGCGAGCCGCCGGGGAAAAGCCGACCGCGGTCGATGCCGCCGGCGTCAATGTTGATCGGGTTCGTTGGGTCGCCACCCTCGTCGCCGGGGCGATGGCCGGCTTCGGCGGAGCCGTGCTCATCGTCGGCCAGCTCGGATTCTTCCGAGACAGCATCACCGCCGGCCGTGGCTGGGTCGCCATCGCCCTGGTGATATTCGGGCGCTGGACGCCACTTCGTGTCTTCGGGGGCGCACTGCTTTTTGGAATGACCGATGCGTTACAACTTCGAATTCAGGCAGCAGGTGGCGGCATTCAATCCGGTGTGCCATTCGAGTTCTTTCAGGCGCTGCCCTACCTCGTGACCATCGGCGTCGTTATCGTCGCCACGGCCCGGTCGAGGGACGATGCGATGCCAACTGCGTTGGGTGAGACTTTCGAGAAGGAATCAAAGACAAAGGCGGAATAGAACAAGGAATCTCAGCAAGGGCGCGGAGACGTCGCTCCGATAGCGATCGGTCGTTCCCGCATCCGGGCTCATGACGAAAGGAAGCAACCATGCGATCGAGACTGTTACTGGCCATTGTGGCGTTGGCGCTCTTGGCGGCCGCCTGCGGCGGCGATGACGACGACGCCGGCGACGACACGACAACAACTACGGCCGCACCGGAGACCACAGCTGCTGCGGCGGATCTCACCAAAGTGGCTCTGATTATCGGTACCCCCATCAACGACCTGGGCTGGAGCCAGGCGGGCTATGAAGGGGCCAAGGCGCTAGCAGACGCCGGAGAGATCGAACTCGAGGTCATCGAAGCCGGCGAGTTCGAGACATCGGCGGTAACGCGCGTTTTGACACCACTGCTGGACGAGGGCTTTGAGCTGATCCTGGCGCACTCCTTCAGCTACGGTGATGCGCTCACCGAAATCGCCCCGGATCATCCGGATGTCGGTTTTGCCTGGGCGGGCGGCATCGCAGGAACGGCCGACAACATTGCCGACTACGACCAGCCCTTCTACCAGGCGGCCTATCTGGCGGGCATCTTGGCCGCAGGTGTAACAGAGACCGGGATCCTCGGCGGGACCGCTGGGTTTGATATCCCGGTATGCCATGCGCAGCTCGAGGCATTCGTTGCTGGGGCCAAGGAGATCCTGCCGGACGCTGAGGGCATCAACATCTACGTCGGTTCGTGGATTGACGCAGTTGCTACCAAGGAAGCGGCGCTGGCCGCAGCCGATCAGGGTGCCGATGTCTTCATGTCCTGCGGTGTCCCCGAGGGAACGTTCGAGGCTGTCCGTGAACGTGATCTCGGTATGTTCAGCTACGTAGTCGATCAGTCGTCGCTGGCTCCCGAGCAGACGATTGGCTCCATGATCTGGGACCTGTCGGTGACCTTCGGCAAGATGGTCGACGACATCGAGGGCGGCACGTTCATGCCGGGCAAGTTCTACCAAGACGGTGTCACGGATGACGCCCTGCGCATTGATCTCAACCCCGACTATGCGGGCGAGATCTCTGCCGAGGCCTTGGCCAAGTACGAAGAGGTACTGGCTGCCATCAAGGACGGCTCGTTCGAGGTTCCCTTCGACGGCGGTCTCTAAGCGACAGACAAACAACCGAAGGGCCGGCGGCAATCGTCGCCGGCCCTTTGCTGTTGTACAACGACTATTCACCTGGTCAATACCGCTGGTAAGCTCACGGTGCTAGCTAGAGAGCTGTGGAGGATGGGTTATGGCAGTGATTAGTGACGTGCATCGCGCTGTGGATCTCGATGACCTCCTACAGCGAATGGCGGAGTCCGAGGGCAGACCCAGAGTCCTCGCAGGTGGGACGGATCTCTTGCTGCAGTACCCGGCTGCAGAAGAGGAGTCGCTGGCTCTCGTCGACGTCACCCGGGTCGACGCGTTGAAGCGTATCGAGGATGGACCAGATGGGCTTCGGATTGGAGCGGCGGTATCCCTTTCGGACGTGATGCGGTCCGAGCCGGTGCTGAGCCGTTTCGGCGTCTTGGCTGAGGGGGCGGCTGTTGTCGCGGGTCCGCAGATTCGCAATCTGGCAACGGTTGGGGGCAACGTGTGCAACGCGTCACCGTCGGCCGACACGATCCCCCCGCTTCTGGTTCTCAACGCTCGAGCCGAGTTGCGATCGAAGGCCGGCGAACGATCGGTTGCGCTCGAGGAGTTCTTTGTCGGGCCCGGCGAGACCGTGCTTGAACCGGGTGAGATTCTGGCGTCGTTCCTCCTGCCCTGGCCTCAGGAAGACACGGTGGCGTCGTACACGAAGGTCTCTCCCCGTCAGGCGATGGATCTCGCCGTCGTCGGTGTGGCGGTGGCATTGGAGCGGGTCGACGGCAAGCTGGTTACCCGCATCGCGTTGGGTGCGGTTGCGCCAACCCCGCTGCGGGCCACAGCAGCTGAGGAGTACATCCACTCGGCGGGCAGGCTCGACGAGGCGACTGCAGCCGAGGCCGGCCGGTTGGCGGAAGAGGCGGTATCGCCGATCGACGATGTGCGCGGGTCCGCTCGCTATCGACGAGCCATGGTTCGTCGTGTCGTAGCCCGAGATCTGCTGCGTCTCTATGAACGGCTCGATGGAGAGGTGGTGGCTTGATGAACATCACGCTCCAAGTAAACGGCGTTGAACATCAGGTCGGGATCGATCCCGGTGATCTGCTGATCGATACGCTCCGTGAGAACCTGAACCTGACCGGTTCCAAGAAGGGCTGTGCCACCGGCGACTGCGGGGCGTGCACCATTCTGCTCGACGACACTCCGGTCACCTCTTGTCTGGTGCTCTCGGCTACGGCAGTTGGCAAAGAGATCACGACAATTGAAGGGCTGGCTACCAACGGTGATCTGCACCCGGTGCAACAAGCCTATGTCGACTTCAGTGCCGTCCAATGCGGCTACTGCACCCCGGGGATCATCATGATGACCGTGGGTCTACTCGATGAGAACCCGCATCCCAGCGACCACGAGATTCGGGAAGGCCTTGCCGGCAACCTGTGTCGCTGTACCGGATACTCCAAGATCATGCTGGCCGTACGCGGCGCCGAGATGACCATGTCGGAGGACTCATGAAGACGGCAGCTGAAGCGCCCGGAGGCGTCGCCGCCCCACCGCGGGGCAAGGTTAGGGACGAGGTGGTCGGCAAGTCGGTGGCGCGGGTAGACAGCCACGCCAAGGTGACCGGTGCCACCATGTACAGCACCGACTTCTACATGCAGGGGATGCTGCACGCCAAGGTGCTGTTCAGCGACCGGCCGCGGGCGCGGATTGTCTCGATCGACACCAGTCGCGCCGAGGCTATCCCGGGCGTGCTGGCTGTGGTCACGGGGGATGACGCTCCCGACCATCGTTACGGGCTCTACATGCATGACCGCAACATCCTTGCCAAGGGCGAGGTGAGGTATGCAGGGGAGCACGTCGCTGCGGTAGCTGCGGTGTCGGAGCGGATCGCCGAGGAGGCGGTCGCGGCCATCGATGTTGTCTACGAGGACCTTCCGGCGCTGTTCGATACCGATGCAGCGTTGGCGGAGGATGCTCCCGTCCTGCACCCGAAACTCGACGACTATTCATCGGCGCACCCATACCTGCGCGGTGACAACGTATGCATGAAGACCGACCTGGAGCGAGGCGATGTTGCCGAAGCGATGGCTTCGGCGGATGTCGTCTTGTCGGGGTCCTACCGCACGTCAGCAATCAACCACGGCGCGATCGAACCCCACGGCTGCGTCGCCGGTTTCGACCACAGCGGCCGGCTGACGGTATGGACCGCGACGCAGCAGCTCAGCGTCTGCCATGCACAGCTGGCAATGGCCTTGGGACTGCCGATGACTGAGGTCCGGGTGACACCGTTGGGCCTCGGTGGTGGTTTCGGTGGCAAGCTGCATACGAATCTCGAGCCGGTTACCGCTTTGTTGGCGCAACGCACCGGCCGGTCGGTGCGGCTCGTCATGACACGCGAAGAAGAGTTCTATGCCGCCAAGTCGCGGCCACCGTATACCGTGCACGTCACGATCGGAGCCAACCGCGATGGCAAGCTGGTTGCGGCCGACGTGGACATCGTCGCCGACGTCGGGGCCTATGCCGACAACGCAATCGGGACCGCGACCCATGCGATGGCCTCGGCCGACGGCGCTTATCGTTTTCCGGCCATCAAGGCCCGGTCACGCGCCGTCTACACCAACAACCCGGACTATGGATGTATGCGTGGCTACGGCACGTACCAGATGATCTTTGCGCTCGAAGCCCACATGGATGTGGTCGCCAAGGAACTCGGAATGGATCCTGCCGAATTCAGGATGCAGAACCTCATGACCGACGGTGATCCGCTACTCACGGACCAGCCCGTTCATGGAGTACAGATCCGTACCACGATGGAGAAGGCACTCGAGCAATCGGGCTACTGGGACAAGAAGGGGAAGCTGGAGCCGAATCGTGGTATTGGCATAGCGAACGTCGTCAAGACCAACGGACTCCTCGCCTCGTCGGCGTCGGCTCGCCTCAACGAGGACGGGACCGTGTCCATCACCACTGCCGCAGTCGAGATCGGCACCGGCACCCACACCATCCTTGCCCAAATCGCATCCGAGGTGCTCGAGATGCCTATGGAACGCATCTCGGTCGGTGCTCCGGACTCGGATACCGCGGCGTTCGATCTGGGCTCGATTGCCAGCCGCACGGTGTTCGACAACGGCAGTGCGGTTCGGTTGGCAGCAGAGGAACTCAGCGAGCGGATCGCTTTCCGTGCGGCTGAGGTGCTGGACTGCGAGCCGGCCGATATCGCAATTGGGGGAGAGAAGGCCTACCGGCGCAGTGATCCCGACGTTGCTCTGGAGTTTGGAGCGGTGGCCGGCATCTCGGCGTATTCCTTCGGCGGGCCCCTTGTTGGTGTAGGTCTGTGGAACGCCTCGAAACCTCACGATCCACCATTGGGGAGGGGGTTCCCCGAGGGCCAGTATCCGTCGTTCGCATTTGGGACCCATGTTGTCGAGGTCGAGGTGGACCCCGACACCGGGCAGACCAAAGTCTTGGGTTATACGGCCTGTCACGATATCGGCCGGGCCATCAACCCAATGGCAGCCGAAGGTCAGATCGAAGGCGGGATCACCCAGGCGCTCGGCAGCGGCTTGTGGGAGGAGATGATGGTCACCGACGGTGTCATCCAGAATCCCAACTTCGTCGACTATCGCCTGCCGACGATGCTGGATGTGCCCAGCATCGACGTCACGTTGGTCGAAGAGCCGGATCTGTTGGGCCCGTTCGGGGCGAAGGGTGTGGGTGAGCACCCGATCCTCGGCCCGGGGCCGGCCCTGGTGAATGCGATTGCCGATGCCACCGGTGCCCAGATGGATCAGATTCCGGTTTCACCCGAACGTCTCTACGACAAGATGCACGCAACCAGCTGAGACTCGATGCAGTAGCGAAGGAGGGCGCTGTGACGGACCTCAAGTCAGGCGACGGCGGCGCCGTCGCCGCGCCACCTCGCGAGAAGGTTGTCTATGACCTGGTCGGTACGTCGGTGGGAAAGGTCGACGGCCGAGCCAAGGTCACTGGCGCGACTCAGTACGCCACAGACTTCTACCTGCGGGGCATGCT
>JASJAS010000049.1 GCA_030066875.1 Acidimicrobiia bacterium
GGACGCTGCTTGCGGCCACCCTCGACGGCGATCTTGATGAGACCACCGACACCGAGACGGTCGAGCGTCTGGAACGGGTTGACCGGGAGGATGCCTTCCTCGACGTACCGAATCAGGAAGCTCTTCTCGGCATCGTCACGGCTGATCGCAAACGTGGTCTGAGTCAGGTCGTTGGTACCGAATGAGAAGAATTCGGCCTCTCGTGCCAGCGGGCCGGCAGTCATCGCGGCACGCGGTGTCTCCACCATGGTGCCGACCTGGTACTCGACCTTCACCCCGCGCTCTTCCATGACCTTCTCGGCGACGTCGACGACAATGCCCTTGACCCGCTCCAGCTCCTTCACGTGGATGGAGAGCGGGATCATGATCTCGGCCAGCGGCTCGAAGCCTGCCTCCTTGGCATCGCAGGCAGCCTCGATGATCGCCCGAGCCTGCATGCGGGGGATCTCGGGCATCAAGATACTGAGCCGAACGCCGCGGAACCCCAGCATGGGATTCTCTTCCTTCAGATCTTCGACGCGATCGAGAACTCGCTCGACTTCTTTGACCGCTGCGTCTTGCCACACGGACCGGTCCTTCTCCAGGTCCTCGAGTTCGTGCTCGAGCTCTTCATGCGCGGGCAGGAACTCGTGGAGTGGAGGGTCGATCATGCGGATGATGACCGGCATGCCAGACATTGCTTCGAACAGGCCTCGGAAGTCGTCACGCTGCATTGGCAGCAGCACGTCGAGAGCGGCCTGGCGGTCCTCGGTGGTCTCCGCGAGGATCATCTTCTGGACGGTCGGAAGCCGCTCCGCTTCGAAGAACATGTGCTCGGTGCGGCAGAGGCCGATGCCTTGGGCGCCGTACTCCTTGGCCCGATTGGCGTCGGCCGGATAGTCGGCGTTGGCCAGAACCTTGAGGCGACGGAACTTGTCTGCCCAGCCGAGCAGCGTCGACAGCCAGCGATCGTTTATATCGGGGATGACCGTAGGGAGTTCACCGACGAAAACCTCGCCGCTGGTGCCCTCGATAGAAACGAAATCACCTTCGTTGACAACACGGCCGTTGACCGACATCTTGCGGCCTTCGAGGTCGATCTCTAGCTCCGCGATGCCGACAACGGCCGGCTTGCCAAACTGGCGGGCAACCAGCGCAGCGTGGCTCGTACGACCTCCCCGGCTGGTGACGATGCCTTCCGCGGCCAACATGCCGTGCACGTCGTCCGGCTTGGTCTCCGGCCGTACCAGCATCACCTTCTTGCCGGTTTCTGCCCAGGCGACGGCCGTATCCGCATCAAAAGCGACCTGACCGACGGCAGCCCCTGGAGACACGTTGAGACCTTCGGCGAGCAAGTTGCCGGCCGCCGTTGCAGCCTTCCGCGACTCCGTCGTGAACTGCGGATGGAGGAAGAAGTCGATCTGATCCGGAGTGACCCGCATCACTGCCTCTTCCTTCGAGATCAAGCCCTCCTCGGCCATATCGACCGCAATTCGCACCGCCGCCTGGGCGGTACGCTTGCCGTCGCGGGTCTGCAGCAACCACAGCTTGCTGTTCTCGACCGTGAACTCCATGTCCTGCATGTCGCGGTAGTGCTTCTCGAGCTTGTCCGAGATGGCCAGCAGTTCCTCATACGCATGAGGCATGTCGTTGGCCATATCCTCGAGATGAATCGTGGCCCGGATACCGGCGACGACGTCCTCGCCCTGTGCGTTGAACAGGTAATCGCCCTCGATCTTGTTCTCGCCGGTCGCACCGTTGCGCGACATGGCGACGCCGGTGAGGCAATCATCGCCGAGGTTGCCGAAGACCATCGTCTGCACGTTGACTGCGGTGCCGAGATCGTGCGGGATATTCGAGGCGTTGCGATAGTCGACCGCACGCTTGCCCATCCAAGACTTGAAGACGGCCTCGATGGCCAGTTTCAGCTGTTCATCGGGATCCGACGGGAACCGCGGTGTTATCTCGAGGAACCGTTCGACGATGTCCTTGAGAGCATCCGTCGGCAGCTCCGCATCGGTCGCTACTCCAGTTTTGGCCCGGAACTCCTCCAGGATCTCTTCGTACGGCTCGTCCGGGTTGCCGAGAACGACTGCACCAAACATCTGGATGAGCCGGCGATACGAGTCATAGGCGAAGTGCGGATCGCCGCTGGTCTCGGCGAGTTCGGCTGCAACCTCGTGGTTGAGACCAATATCGAGCACCGTATCCATCATGCCGGGCATCGAGAATTTGGCGCCGGAACGGCACGACAACAGCAAAGGGTCCTTGGGGTCGCCGAACTTCTTGCCCGTCTTTTCTTCGACGTCGTCGAGGGCAGCCCGAACCTGGTCCCACATGCCTTCCGGGGCTACTGCACCCGCATCCGTGTAGGCGTTGCATGCCTCGGTCGTAATCGTGAACCCGGGTGGCACCGGCACCGCCAACCGGGTCATGTCGGCAAGGTTGGCGCCCTTGCCGCCCAGCAGACCGCGGACACTATCCCAGTCACCGACCAGCGCCTCCGCTTCGGCGACCTCGTCAAATGTGTAGACCCACTTCTTCATTGCTTTCCGCCTATCGCTAGGGAGGTTGAATTCGCGCAGCCCGTGAACCGCACCACGGGACCGGCCCTACATCACCAATCATCGAGCGTTTCCACAAGGGTCGAGCGCCACTCAAGTGGGGCCAATAGGCCTATTACCCCGATACTTTCGGTTCGTACCGTAGTGGAGTCACCGAGAGGAGATTCGACTGTGAGCGAGATGTACGTCTCGGGCCAGTCGGGTATCGGCCGTTTGATCCAAGCCTTGGCCGAAAGGGGCCATCGCGTTATCGGGCCGGTAGTCCGCAACGAGGCCCTCGTCTACGACGAGATCAAAGGGGTCGAGGATCTCCCGAAAGGGTGGACCGATCTGCAAGAGCCGGGGCGGTACCGCCTCGAGCAACGCGGTGACGAGAAGCTCTTCGGGTATGTCGTCGGCTCCGCTTCCTGGAAGCAGTTCCTCAACCCACCGGAGACGGTCCTGTGGTCGGGAACGCTGAGCCCCGAGGGCTTCAGGACCGACCCGTTGCCGGAACCGCCCAAGTATGCGTTCTTCGGTGTCCGTCCCTGCGAGGTAGCAGCAATGCAAGTCCTCGACAACGTTTATGGGTCGGACAACGGGACCCCTTCGATGGGTATGCGCACTGCGACCAGAGAACTGACATTCATCGTCGCCGTCAATTGCGTCGAGCCAGGCGGGAATTGCTTCTGCGTCTCGATGGACACCGGACCGACAGCCAACAGTGGTTTTGACATCTCGATCACGGAGATTGCCCACAACGGCAACATGCGCTACTTAATCGAAAGCGGCAGTGAAGCCGGGACCGAGATCCTGGACGAAATCGTCGGTCTCGAAGAGCCAACAGACGCCGAGATAGCGGCCCAGGAATCTTCTTTGGCCGAAGCTGCAGCCAACATGGGCAGGACCCTAGATGTGGAAGGGTTGCCGGAACTTCTCAAGGGAAACGCTCGCAACCCGAGATGGGACAGCATCGCTGATCGCTGTCTGGCATGCGCCAACTGCACGATGGTGTGCCCGACTTGCTTCTGCAACACGATCGACGACAACCTTTCACTCGACGGCAAACACGCAACCCGAACCCGGAAGTGGGATTCGTGTTTCACTCTCGGGTTCTCCTACATGCACGGGCGCCCGATGCGAGAGGGTGTCGGCGCCCGCTACCGGCAGTGGATCACCCACAAGCTCGCCACCTGGGTAGACCAGTTCGACGAGCTCGGATGTGTGGGCTGCGGACGCTGCATCACCTGGTGCCCCGTGGGCATCGATATAACGCAGGAGGCGGCGGCCATCCGCCGCGCCGATCTTCGCGACACACCGATCGGGATTGGAGGTCTCGCATGATGGACATTGACGGTCTCATGACGACTCTTGGTGAGCAAAGCTTCTTCGAGGAACTCCAGCCTGAGCAAATGGTGGTGCTCGCTTCCACGGCCGAAGAGGTCGAATACGGTGGTGGCATCGAGATCTTCGACGAAGGCGGCCATGCCGACGCTGCCTATCTGATCGTCGAAGGCGCCGTTGCTCTCGAGCTGCACGTTGCCCACCGCGCTCATCACATAGTGCAAACGCTGCACGAGGGAGAAGTGCTGGGATGGGGCTGGCTGTTCCCGCCCCACCGCTGGTCGTTCAGCGCGAGGACGCTCGAACCGACGAGGGTGGTCCGATTCGATGCGGCTCAGTTGCGGGCGGCGTGGGAAGCCGACTACGAACTCGGCTACGAGATGGTGAAGCGCTTTGCGCAAGTAATGACAAGCCGCTTGGCGGCAACCCGACTCCAGCTGGTGGACTTCTATGGCAACGCTCATTGAGCCGGTCGTCATCGACCAGATGACACCCATTCCGTTCAAGGTACGAACCGTCCGCGAGGAGCTGAGCCACACCTTCACGCTCGAGCTAGAGCCGCCCGACGGCGAATTCCATTTCGAGCCGGGCCAGTTCACCATGGTCTATGCCTTCGGCATCGGGGAAGTACCGATCTCGATCAGTAGCTCGGCGTCGGAGAAATCCTCGCTGCAGCAGACGATCCGCCGTACCGGCGCTGTGACTCATGCCCTTGGAACTGTCATACCTGGACGGCACCACGTCGGAATACGCGGCCCGTACGGCACGCCGTGGCCGATGAAGCAAGCCAGGGGCCGGGACCTGCTGATAATCGGCGGCGGTATCGGCTTGGCACCGCTGCGGCCGGCGATCTATCACGCGTTGGAGAACCGGGATGACTACGAACGCGTGGTCGTCCTGTACGGAACTCGCACACCGGATGACATCTTGTTCGAGACGGAGCTGAGGCGATGGGGGGACCGCGACGACATCACAACGCTGATCACCGTCGACGCCGCGGACCGCGGCTGGTACGGCGCTGTCGGTGTCGTAACCCGGCTGATCGGCCGGGTGGGGTTTGACCCCTCCAACACCACGGCGATGGTGTGTGGGCCCGAGATCATGATGACCGTTACTGCGGAACGCCTCATGGAGGGCTACGCCATGGCCCCGGAGAATATCTATGTGACCATGGAACGCAACATGAAATGCGGCATCGGGGTGTGCGGGCACTGCCAGTTCGGCGAGAAGTTCATCTGCGTCGACGGCGCGGTTTTCCCGTATACAGAAGTCGGCCACCTGTTCGATATCAAGGGGGTGTGAGATGGCTTCTCTGCCAAAACTCGCTGTTTACAAGTTCGCTTCATGCGACGGATGCCAGCTGAGCCTCCTCGACGTCGAGGATCACCTGCTCGATATCGCCAGCGTGGTGCACATCGCCAACTTCCCCGAGGCCTCTCGGGAGGTCGTAGAGGGACCGTACGATTTGACGCTGGTCGAGGGCTCGATCACGACTCCGCATGATGCCGCGCGCATCCACGAGATCCGTCGGGAATCGAAGTTCTTGGTGACGATTGGAGCCTGCGCCACAGCCGGTGGCATCCAGGCGCTGCGCAACTGGAAAGACACCGACATGTTCGCCTCGACGGTCTACGCCCATCCGGAATACTTGGATACGTTGCACACGTCGACGCCGATCAAGAATCATGTCGAGGTCAACTTCGAGCTACGAGGCTGCCCTGTCGACAAGATGGCACTAGTCGAGGTGGTTGCGGCGTTCGTTCAAGGTCGTCGCCCCAACATCCCCGAGTACAGCGTGTGCGTCGAATGCAAACGCAAGGGCACACCGTGTGTCATGGTGAGCCAGGGGACACCGTGCCTCGGACCGGTAACCCAGGCCGGATGCGGAGCGTTGTGCCCGTCATACAACCGGGGTTGCTACGGTTGCTTCGGACCGATGGAGAGCCCCAACACCGACATGTTGGCGGCGGCATGGCAGGGCTTGGGCGTGAGCCATCGCGGATTGGTCGACGCCTTCCGCGGCTTCAACGCCTATGCAGAGCCGTTCCGCATCGCCAGCGATCACCACGAAGCCCTCGCGGTGGCTCAAGGAGAGTGACATGACGTCAGATGTGAGACAGATCGACGTTGACTACCTCGCCCGCGTCGAGGGCGAAGGCGAAATGCACGTCAAGGTGGTCGATGGCAAGATCGAGGACGTCTACTTCGGTATCTTCGAGCCACCCCGGTTCTACGAGGCCTTCATGGAGGGTCGGCCCTTCTCCGAGGCGCCGGATATCACGGCCCGGATCTGCGGGATCTGCCCGGTCGCCTACCAAATGAGCTCGGTCCATGCCATGGAGTACGCCTTCGGTTCCTCGGTCACAGGGCAGCTGCGCACTCTGCGCCGCTTGCTCTATTGCGGCGAGTGGATCGAGAGTCACGTGCTTCACATGTTCCTGCTCCACGCACCGGATTTCCTCGGCTACGAGAGCGCCGTCCACATGGCCGCCGACCACAAAGACGTCGTGGAACTGGGCTTGCGCATGAAGAAGGCGGGCAACGCCATCGTGACGCAGGTGGGTGGACGGGAGATTCACCCGATCAACGTCAAAGTCGGCGGCTTCTACAAGGTGCCGACGAAGCAGGAGTTGCTCACACTCGTTCCCGAGCTCGAATGGTCTCGGGACGCGGCAATCGAAACCATCCGCCTCGTATCCGGCTTCAACTTCCCCAAGGTGGAACAGGACTTCGAGTTCGTCTCCCTGAGCCATCCGCTCGAGTACCCGTTCAACGAAGGACGGATCGTATCCAACAAAGGGCTGGACATCGCAGTTTCGGAGTGGAACGACTTCTTCCTCGAGGAGCACGTGGAGCGGTCCAACGCCTTGCATTCCCGGATCCGGGAACGGGGCGCCTACCACGTCGGTCCGCTGGCTCGCTACGCCCTCAACTTCGAGAAGTTGACACCCACTGCCCGGGACATCGCGCTCGAGGTGGGGCTCGGTCCGGTGGAGCTGAACCCGTTCAAGAGCATCATCGTGCGAGGGGTCGAAACGCTCTATGCGATCGAGGAGGCGCTGCGCATCATCGACCAGTACGAGGAACCGGCCAGCCCTTCGGCGGAGCTCAACATCCACGCCGGAGTAGGTCACGGGGCTTCAGAGGCGCCGCGCGGATTGCTCTACCACCGCTATGAGTTGGACAGCAACGGCCGCATCCTCAAAGCGCAGATCGTGCCGCCGACGGCGCAGAACCAGCTGACTATCGAGGACGACCTGATGGTCGTGCTCGAAGACTCACTGGAGCTGCCCGATGACGAACTGACCTGGCTGCTGGAGCAGTCGATTCGCAACTACGACCCCTGCATCTCGTGTGCGACTCACTTCCTGAAGCTGAAGATTGAGCGGGTGACGACGGAGTAGTGGCACCCCGGGCTGTTGTCATCGGTGTCGGCAACCGCTGGCGCCGCGACGATGCGGCCGGTCTGGAGGTCATCGACGCGTTGCGCATTCGCGTCGGCGAGTCCATTGCGTTGGTCGAAAGCGACGGAGAGCCGACCCGGCTACTCGATGCTTTCGATTTGGCCCCTCGCGTGATCATGATCGACGCGGTGGTCACCGGCGCAGCACCGGGCACCGTCCGCCGATTCACCGACACCGATCTTCCGGAGGGTATGGGAATCGGCCAGTCGAGTCACCTGGTACAGCTCTACGAGACAATCGCTCTCGGCAAGCTCCTGGGCAAACTACCCAACGGGCTCGTCCTGATCGGGATCGAGGCAAGCGATTTCGACAACGGGGAGGGCATGACCGAGGCTGTGGCGGCCGGGGTGACCGATGCGGTTGGGGCGGTGCTCGGGGAGCTGGAAAGCTGATTCCCACAGCAACCGGCTGCGGTGGGTCGGCAGTTGCTGCTACGTCACTCGAGCCCGAGCCAGGTGCGGGCCGCTTCCATGTCGCGGAAGACCCGGAAACGCGGCTCGGCGCCGCTGAGTTCGGCCTTGGTCCCAAAGACCCTGGCCATGCCGTATGCCAGATCGTCACCCACGACGATCGCGCCCCGTGCGCTCTCTCGCTGGTCGCTGGTTGAGCGCATGATGTCGACCATCGCTGACACACCTTCCGACGTGAAGGCGACCTCGATGTGACGCATATCCGACAGGGTATTCATGTCGGGCTCGAGCATCGGGTCAGCCCGCAGGGCCGAAACACAGTCCCGCATTTCCTCATCGGTGAGCAGCCCCTCACCGGTGATGCGCACGAGGTGTGCGTCACGATCGATCGTGTAGGACATTGGCATGCTTCAAGACATATCGTATATGCCAGGGGGCATCCTCGGTGGGTCAGAATCGCGAAGCTAGCCGGGGCGAACGTCGTAGATGAGGCGGACCGCGCTGTCGTACGTGGTTGCCGAGATCAGACGCATGGGACCGTCGTACGGAGCAGCAAAGAGCGGGATTCCGCTGCCCAGAGTTTCCGGCATCACCATGAGGTCGAGGGTGTCGATTGCACCTCCCCGCAAGCCCTCGGTAATCACCTGCCCGCCGCCGAAAACCCACAGGCGCTTCGGTGTCTCCGCGGCGAACGACCGAATCGCGTGGGGTGTTGGCAGGTTCGCAAACCTGACGTCTGCGTCCGCCGGGACGGGCAGGCTCGGTCTGCTGGTCAGCACCATTGTCGGGAATTCACCCCACAACCAACCCCACTCGACCGCCTGGATGTACGAGGTACTTCCCATCAGCAACGCTCCAACCGTCTCGAGGAAGTCCCCGAAGTCGAAGCCCCCAACTGAGTGCCTCTCCAGGTAGTCCACCGAGCCGTCTTGTCCGCAGATGTAACCATCGAGGGTGACGGCAAGGCTGGCTACAACGTCTTCATCGATGTTGTGTCCACCTCCGTGCGTGATACCAGCACTCTCGCCCGACTCTAGAGCACGCAACGGCCGCAACTGTTGCGCCAACGGACGAGTGCGATAATCCGAGCTGTGGAATTCGAACACGACTCCAGAGCCGAAACCGAGCGCTGGTTCGTCGACAGGGGCGTACCGCACTTCATCGACGCATACAACGCCAGCGAGGATGTCCTGACCAGGGCGCTACCGGCGCTGGTTCTGCTGTTCTTGTTCAGCTCGATCAGTGCCATCGACCTGGATTGGCCCGCTTGGGGAATCATTACCGCCAGCCTCGGCGGGCTCGCCATCCTTCTCGGCATTTGGGCAGGAATCAGCTGGCTGCGTGGACTGCGTCCCCTCCTGCACCGACCGGATCGAGTCGGAGTTGTCGAGATCGGCGTGTTTCTCGGAGTGCCGGCACTCCTGCCGATCATCTTCGGCTGGGACTGGAAAGGTGCCTTGCTCACCTTCCTCTCGCAAGCGTTCCTTCTGGGTTTGGTCTACGTCGTAACTAGCTACGGCATCGTGGCCATCTCGTGGTGGGTAGCGGGGCAGCTGCTCCACTCGTTGGGTCGAACGGTGCGCTTGTTCACTCGAACCCTGCCGCTGCTGCTAATCGGTTTCATGTTCCTCTTCATCAACGCCGAGGCCTGGCAATCGGCGGGCCGGCTCGACACCGCGTTGCTGGTCGCTGTGGGTGGGTTGTTTGCCGTCCTCGCCGGAGTCTTTCTTGGCACCCAGGTGCCCCGAGAGATCCGTGGTCTCAACCAGTTCCGCTCATGGGACGAGGTCGAAGCACTCTGTGACGAGGCGCCGGGTGCGCCTATTGCCGGCGACGGCGCCCCGGAACCGCAATCCCTATCGCGTCGCGAGCGAGGCAACCTATGGTTGCTGGTGTTCATCAGCCAGTCGTTCCGGCTCTTGGTGGTGAGCACACTCATCGGCGCCTTCTTCATAGGACTCGGTTTGCTCATCATCCAAACCGATACCGTCACGCTGTGGACGACGCAACCGCCGACAGTCATGTGGGAAACGACCCTGTTCGGCATCGACTTGCAGTTGACCGCAGAGCTCATGCGCGTCTCGGGCTTCCTGGCCGCATTCGCCCTCGTCTACTTCAGCGTCTACACAACAACGGAATCAGCGCTTCGCGAAGAGTTCTACGAGGACATAACCGCCGAGGTCCGCCAGAACCTTGCGGTCCGTGTCCGGTATCTCGCAAGCTCGTCGGACTGAGAAGGTCATCGACAAGAACTGACCGAGCCATCGCACCGAAACGACCGCCCTTCCCCCGGGCCGAGGATTCTCGACGGTTGGCCTACCGCATGGGGACCTATGGGCCTACCGGCACAGTGTCCTCAGTCGCAATCATTGAGCCACCTCAAGCTGAGGAGCTGAAGTGACTGCCCAATACACCATGGTCGACGGTAATGAGGCTGCCACCCGCGTGGCTCACGCCGTCTCCGAAGTAATCGCTATCTACCCCATCACGCCGGCATCCCCGATGGGTGAGCTCGCCGATGCCTGGTCGCAGGCCGGCCAGCCCAACATCTGGGGCGTTGTCCCCGACGTGACAGAGATGCAGAGCGAAGGCGGCGCCGCCGGAGCGGTGCACGGCGCCCTCCAAGCCGGAGCCTTGTGCACGACGTTCACCGCGTCCCAGGGCCTCCTGCTGATGATCCCGAACATGTACAAGATCGCCGGCGAATTGACCCCAACGGTGATCCACGTTGCCGCCCGCACGCTCGCCACCCACGCGTTGAGCATCTTCGGTGATCACTCAGACGTGATGTCTACTCGCCAGACCGGGTTTGCCCTGCTCTCCTCAGCATCGGTGCAGGAAGCCCAGGACATGGCGATGGTCGCCCATTCTGCAACCCTCCGGTCACGCATCCCGTTCCTCCACTACTTCGACGGTTTCCGGACCTCGCACGAGGTCTCGAAAATCGAATCCATCAGTGACGAGACCATCAAAGCGATGATCGACGACAACCTCATCGCCGACCACCGCCTGCGTGCGCTCAACCCCAATGACCCCAAACTGCGGGGTACCGCGCAGAACCCGGACGTGTTCTTCCAGGCACGCGAAGCGGCGAATTCCTTCTACGACGCCGTTCCCGGCATCGTGCAGGCCGAAATGGACAAGCTGGCCGAGCTGACCGGCCGTCGCTATGAGTTGTTCGACTACCACGGCGCGCCAGATGCCGAGCGAGTGGTTGTGATGATGGGTTCCGGAGTCGGTGCGGCCACAGAGGCAACCGACCACCTCGTAGCCTCCGGCGAGAAGGTGGGTCTACTCACGGTTCATCTCTACAGACCGTTTGCGATCGATCACTTCGTCGAGGCGCTACCTGACACGGTGAAGAGCGTCGGGGTGCTCGACCGCACCAAGGAGCCCGGGGCGACCGGCGAGCCGCTCTATCTCGATGTCGTTGCCGCTTTTGCGGAGAAGGGTGGCGGACCCCGGGTCGTCGGCGGCCGCTACGGCCTGTCATCCAAGGAATTCGACCCGGCAATGGCAATGACGGTCTTCGCCGAACTCGAGAAGGACAAGCCGAAGAACCACTTCACTGTCGGAATCACCGACGACGTCACTCATCTCAGCCTGCCCGTGGAGACCGAGTGGGCCGAACCCGATGATGTCGTCCAAGCGGTGTTCTTCGGTCTGGGAGCGGACGGGACAGTCGGCGCCAACAAGAACTCGGTGAAGATCATCGGCGAGAACACAGACATGTATGCCCAGGCGCACTTCGTCTACGACTCGAAGAAGTCGGGCGCAATGACGGTGTCCCACCTCCGATTTGGGCCGAACAAGATCAACTCGACCTACGAGATCCAGAAAGCGAACTTCGTGGCTTGTCACCAGTTCAATTTCATGGAGAAGGTCGACGTCCTGGATATCGCCGACGAAGGCGCCACGTTCCTCCTCAACAGCCCATATGGCGCCGACGAGGTGTGGGGACACCTGACCACAGACTCCCAGCGAGCGATCATCGACAAGAAGCTCAAGTTTTATGTCGTCGACGCCGTCGCGGTGGCACAAGCCGCCGGTCTCGGTGGCCGGGTCAACACCGTGCTGCAGACGTGCTTCTTCGCACTCGCCGGGGTCCTCCCCCAGGCCGAAGCGATCCAAGCTATCAAGGACGGCATCAAGAAGGCGTACGGCAAGCGGGGCCAGGTCATCCTCGACAAGAACTACGCCGCCGTCGACTCCTCGCTTGCGGCTCTTGCCGAGGTCACGGTGCCTGGCGAGGTGACTTCACAACGTGAGTTCATCCCGCCGGTGCCCGCAGATGCCCCCGATTTTGTGCAGCGGGTGACTGGCATGATCGCCGCCCGCAAGGGTGATCTCCTCCCGGTGAGCGCGCTCCCAGTTGACGGGACGTTCCCGACGGCAACCACGCAGTACGAGAAGCGCAGCATCGCCCTGGAAATACCAGTCTGGGATCCCGACATCTGCATCGACTGCGCCCGCTGTGCACTGGTTTGTCCGCACGCCGCCATCCGGCTCAAGGTGTTCGAACCGTCGGCAGTGGAGGATGCACCGGACACCTTCCAGTCAAAGCCATGGAAGGGTCGCGATTTCGACGGCATGTACACGACTATCCAGGTGGCCCCCGAGGACTGCACCGGATGCGCCGTGTGTGTGAACGTGTGCCCCGCCAAGAGCAAGGAACAGGTCAAGCACAAGGCCATCAACATGGTCCCGAAGATGGATGTCCTCGAGGTGGAGAAGGAGAACTACGACTTCTTCCTCTCGATACCCGAGTGGGACCGCACCAAGACCAAGCCGGAAACCGTCAAGGGTTCGCAGGTGCTCAAACCACTGTTCGAATACAGCGGGGCCTGTGCCGGGTGCGGGGAGACTCCTTACGTCAAGCTGATGAGCCAGATGTTCGGCGATCGCATGATCATCGCCAATGCGACGGGATGCTCCTCCATCTATGGCGGCAACTTGCCGACCACCCCGTACGCGGTCGACGACAACGGGCGGGGTCCGTCGTGGTCCAACTCGCTGTTCGAAGACAACGCCGAGTTTGGCTTCGGTATGCGGCTCGCCATCGATCAGCAGACGGAGATGGCTCGCGATCTGCTGACCGAGCTGGCGCCACAAGTCGGCGGCCTCGCAGGTGAGATCCTGGACGCCGACCAGTCAAATGAGGAAGGGTTGGCCAAGCAACGCGATCGGGTTGCCGAGCTCAAGCGCATCCTGGCGACGCTCGACTCGCCCGAGGCCACGCGGCTCGATACCTTGACCGACTACCTGGTCAAGATGAGTATCTGGATCCTCGGTGGCGACGGCTGGGCCTATGACATCGGTTTCGGCGGTCTAGACCACGTGTTGGCTTCCGACCGCAACGTCAACATCTTGGTGATGGACACCGAGGTCTACTCCAACACCGGTGGTCAGGCGTCGAAGTCAACTCCACGCGCCGCGGTCGCCAAGTTCGCCTCGGGCGGCAAGCCGACGGGCAAGAAGGACCTCGGCATGATCGCCATGTCCTACGGGCATGTGTATGTCGCTCAGGTGTCGATGGGGGCAAACATGACCCAGGTCGCCAAGGCTTTTGCTGAAGCGGAGGCGCACGATGGCCCGTCGCTGATCATTGCCTTCAGCCCCTGCATTGCCCACGGGATCGATATGGCAACGATGATGGCGCACCAGAAGGAAGCCGCCGACTCCGGGTACTGGCCGCTCTACCGGTTCAACCCGAAGGAGGAGGCCGAAGGCAGGCCGGCGATGAAGCTGGACAGCCGGGCGCCCAAGATGTCGTTCCGCGACTTCGCAGCCTCCGAGGGCCGTTTTGCGATGCTCGCCCGGGCCAATCCGGAGCATTACAACGAGTTGATGGACCAGGCACAGCACGACATAGACAACCGGTGGCACCTGTACGAACAGATGATCCATGTCGAACGCACTGCCGAGTTCGAGGACGAGGAGGTGGACGAATGACAGTCGACATCACTACCAAGTAC
>JASJAS010000050.1 GCA_030066875.1 Acidimicrobiia bacterium
GATCGGGGCGATGATCGAGCCGGCGTAGGACTCGAAGAGGTCGGCGCCCATGCCGGCGACGTCGCCGACGTTGTCACCGACGTTGTCGGCGATGGTGGCCGGGTTGCGCGGGTCGTCCTCGGGGATGCCGGCCTCGACCTTGCCGACGAGGTCGGCGCCGACGTCGGCGGCCTTGGTGTAGATGCCGCCGCCGACACGAGAGAACAGGGCGATCGACGAGCCACCGAGACCGATGGCTGTGATGATCTCGAACGACTGCTCATCGCCGAGGATTGTCTCGAAGAACAAATATCCAAGGCTGAGACCGAGCAGGCCAAGACCCGCCACGGTGAAGCCCATGACGCCGCCCCCACGAAACGCCAGCGGTAGAGCCTTCTCGATGCCGCCCTCGCGTGCTGCCTCCGCCGTGCGAGCGTTTGCTGCGGTGGCAATCCGCATCCCAACGAAGCCAGCCATCGCCGAGAGGAACGCACCAAAGATGTATGCAACCGCACCCCAAGGACGACCCCAATCGAGCAGCACGAAGATGAGGATGGCCATGATCGCCACGAAGCCGGCGACCGCCGTGTACTCGCGACGGATGAAGGCCATCGCGCCTTCACGGATGGCACCCATCAGCTCTTGCATCCGGTCGCTACCGGGGCTGGCTGAGTTGACTTGTTGCGCAAAGAGCGCCGCAAGTGCGATAGCAGCAACCGCCGCGACTATGGCGAGGTATAACCAGATTTCCACAGATGTCTCCCAGTCGGAATGAGGATGCGGCGATTCTAAGTAACGGAAAATGAGGCCGCTAATTAGCCGCCCTGCATGATCGATCTCCCCTCCCGCAAAGCATCGACGCAGGGTTAACATCGCTCCTCGTGCGACCCACCCTGACGACTCTGATCTGCGCGCTCGTTCTCGCTGCCGCCGCCTGCAGCAGCGGCGGTGCGGAGGCAACGAGTACAACGGCGTCTTCGACAACGACCACGACGACCACCGCGGCTCCACCGGCGCCTCCCGCGACAACCCAACCGCCGGTGAGCGCCGTCGCACTTGATCTGGAGATGCCGGATGGTGCCGAGATAGTGCTCAATTCGCTCTACTCATGGCTCGTCGACAAGCGCAACGATCCTCCCCCGACACCCGACGAGCTGCTGCAACAGCTCGAGTTCACCGCCCGCACCAATCCCGGCGAGAGCGGCGAGGTCACATGGGCGCAGCTCGAGAACGGCGATCAAGTCGCCGTGGCCCAAGTCGATGGGGACATCATTCTGCTCGTCGGCGATGAGTCGGGCTGGCGTATCGTCGGCGCGGCGATGGCCGGCAAGACACCGGTGTTGGGGCCGGAGCCCCGCACGGTCCTGATCCTCGGTTCCGATGCACGCGTTGGGCAGAATCAGCAGAGGTTCCGAGCCGACAGCGTCCATCTCCTGACGGTGGTCCCAGGGGCGGGCGCGGGCGCCATTGTCGGGTTCCCGCGCGATTCCTGGGTACAAGGACCGGACGGCGGAACCAAGCTCACCAACCTCATGGCAGGTCGCGGTCCCGAGATCATGCTGGAGACGATCACCGAGATGACACAGCTGGAGATCGAGGGCTACTTCGTCACCGGCTTCCTTGGTTTCACCAACCTGATCGAGGAGCTCGGCGGGCTGTACATAGATCTTCCCACGGTCATGCGGAGCGGCAACAACTGGGCCGACTACCCGGCAGGCCCCCAGGAGCTGACAGCACAACGGGCGCTGCGCCTCGCCCGCATCCGCAAAGGTCTCCCCGGAGGCGACTTCGACCGGTCGTTCAATCAGGGCCTGATCATGCAGGCGGCCATGGACATGGTGCAGCTCGCCGGGATCGAGCTGCTCCCCCAGTGGGTCCGCGTCCTCAGCGACAACACGTGGACCGATTTGTCCACCGCTGAGGTACTGACGTTGGGCGCCGCGGCATATCTCCTTCCCTCGGAGAACCTGGTCAATATCGTCTTGCCGGGCTCGGTGGGCACTGCAGGTGCTGCGAGTGTCGTTTATCTCTCCGACGCCGCAGAGAACATCTACCGCGACCTCGAGGACGGCTTGCTCACACCCGAGGAGTAGCTACTCCCGGCGCCAAGGGCGGCCGGGCGAAACTCTGCGGCCGCGGAGGCCTGCAGTCGACGATCTCCAAGAATGATCAACTCGACCGTCGAGACAACTGTCACGACCACGTGTCGGGTGGACCAGGATCGATCGGCGGCGCAGCGACAGTCGGCGAGCAGGACCCCGTTGGCAGCCGCAATCTCCGCGGCCGCCGACACTGGATCGCCACGACCCCCGAATGCGGCAAAGGTGAGCGGAGCGGCCGCCAGTGCGGCGCCATCGGCAGCGGCGGTCAACCGCGTGCGCTCGCGGCTGATGCGGCCAACATCCACCAGCAGAAGGGCGAGCATCAGGCCGACAACGAGCAGCGCGGCCACGAGAAGGCTGACCGTACCCCGCTCGCCTGTCACCGCTCGACGGCCATCACAGCCCGTGCCACGAGGGGCACCCGTAGCACGCCCAGCAGCGGCACGGCAATCTCATGTTGCAGAGTCACCTTCACTTCAGCGGGCCTTCCCACAACGTGGGGACGACGAACGGCTATGCGAGCATTGACGCCGGAGGTACCCAGCGCCCGGCGAACCGCACTCACCGCCCGCTCGGGATCCGGCGAAGTCGCAGCAACCCGGGCCCCTTCGCGTGCAGCCGCTACGAGTTCGACCTGGGCTCTCGCTACGACCGCGACCTCCACGACCACTACGAGCAGCACCAAGATGAGCGGCACCAACAAGGCCAGTTCGACCGTCGCGCTTCCCCGCTCGCGGTTTCTCACATGAAGCTGGAAACTCGATCGATCACTGCGTCGAATAGGGCGGCAAGGGCACCGCTGTTGGTCGCCCAGAAGATGAGAGCCCCGGCGATGACTGCCGCCGCGACCACGACGAGGGCGTACTCGGCGGTCGCTTGGCCATGCTCTCGAATGATGATTGTCTTCATGATCTTCCTTTGAGCCGGCGGCCGGCCGGTGCGGTGGGAAGCTGAGGAACTCTCAGATGCTGAGGCGGTCGAACGCACCAACGATTGCCGGGGCAACGGTGAGCAGCAGGAAACCGGGCAGGACCAGCAGGGTCAGCGGGAAGAGCATCGTCACCGGCCTCTTGCGTACCTCCTGCAGTCGTTCCGCGGCGAGTTCCGCATGCAGGTCGTCGGCCAGGCGCGATACCGGGTCCAGGGCGGACGCGCCGCTGGCTGCGACGCGACCGACGGCGACGTAGAGCCTGCGTCCCAAGCCCTGGGCTGTTGCCATCGTCTCTGCGAGGCCCTTGATCCGAGCGACGCGCAGCCGATCGGCCGTCTCGTCACCGAGACGGCCCCCCACGTGCGCGGCGGCCAGACCCAGAGCGGATTGCACCCCGAGTCCGCCCATCAAACCGAT
This sequence comes from Acidimicrobiia bacterium, assembly GCA_030066875.1. Classification (GTDB taxonomy): domain Bacteria; phylum Actinomycetota; class Acidimicrobiia; order Spongiisociales; family UBA5794; genus JAAETI01. The sequence goes on from JASJAS010000050.1 coordinate 3,430, forward strand.
TGCAGTGAGCTCGCATAGCAATGCCAGGTCGCCCGGCTCGGCCGCCCGGGGGCCGCACCTAACCGAAGGGGCACCGGGCGGACGCCTCCGCACTAGGAACAGTGCAACCGCGGCGCCGATGGCGACAACCATCACGCTCGGGCCATCCACAGGATTGCGGCGACCCCGACGACCTGAAGCGCCACTCCAAGGAAAGCAGCAAACAAACCCACCGGTCCGCTGCTCGCCAGCTCGAAGGTGCGCCTTCCGCCCCCCAACAGGAGCGAAGCCAAAGGGATCGCGGCCACCACGAGGGCCGACATTCGGGCCTGAGTTGTGATTGACCGCAGTTCCCGGATCAGCTCGGCTTCTTCGACGGCACGATCGGCCAATCTGGCAAACATCTGGCTCGACCGCCCACCGCTGATCTCGGCGGTCCGCAGGGCCGCGGCAGCGCGCCGCCCGTTGATGGGCAGGCGCTCCAGCAGGGAGGCGACCTCGCCGAGGGGCACCCCGGACCTTGCAAGGCGTCCGGCTTCGCCCAGGATCGGATCCGCCTCGGCGGCTGCGGCGTTTGCGAGCGAAAACCGCAGCGACATCCCCGACCGCAATTCCCCAGCGACGGAGCTCAAGAACCGCACCTCGTCGATCGTCGCTCCGCGGAGTGGCGGACGCAGCACGCGGATCCGGTCCCAACAGACAACGACCAGCACCGCGAGAAGGGCTAGGGACACCGGTAGACCTCCTCAGGGTCGTCGCCGACGGTGCTGATAGAACGCACGACCCTTCGGCCGGTCCGTCTCCCCACTACTACGACCGCGCCAACCACATTGCGCACCTGGCGGGCGATGCTCTGCTCCGAGACTCCGGAATCCGCGGCAAGCGCCAGAGTCTCGAGCCGCCAGAGCGCCTCGGCTGCAGAGCTCGCATGAATCGTCGACATCGAGCCCTCGTGGCCGGTAGACAGCGCTTGCAGCAGATCCAAGGCCTCCGGACCGCGAACCTCACCCACGATGATCCGGTCCGGCCTGAGGCGCAAGGCATGCCGCAGCAGGTCACGAAGGGTGATGCCGCCTGCGCCCTCGACATTCGGCGGTCGCCCTTCGAGTCGAACGACATGGCCTCGCAGCCTCAACTCCGCTGCGTCCTCCACCGAAACCACTCTCTCTTTCGGGGGTATCTCCTGGGAGAGCACGTTGAGTAGCGTCGTCTTGCCGCTCCCCGTTGGACCAGCCACCAGCACGTTCTGCCTGTCGGCTACCAAGCCGCGCAAGACCTCCGCGCCCCTTGTGTCCACCGCGTTGCGGGCAGCCAGCTCTTCCAGATCTCCCACTGTTTCAGTGAACCGGCGCACTGCCACAGCCGGTCCGTCGACGGCCGCAGGCGGAACGATCGCATGCAACCTCGATCCGTCGGGGAGCCGGGCGTCGACAGCAGGACTGGCACGATCAAGTCGCAGCCCGAGAGGAGCGATCACTCGCTCGACTGCCGCAACCACATGGCCGGGACTCTCGAATCGCACCGTGGACGGTCGCAGGTCGCCTTCGCTTTCGATCCAAACGGCTCCATCACCGTTCACCAGAACATCGCTCACCGCCGGATCGCGGAGGAGCGGCTCGATCGGACCCAGTCCGACGAGCGAATCCGCCACGGCGAGCGCCGCGCTTTCGGGAAGCAGCGGCGCCTCCGTGGGAAGGAGCTGGCGTACCCGAGTCTGGATGGCGTGCGACTCCAGCGGCACCCGCTCCGCCATCACGAGTCGCGCCAGCCGATCGATCACACCCATGGAAGCTCCCATACCCGCCGCCAGGCAGCGATCCATCGGTTGCGCATCGGCACCGTGCCTGTGAGGAGGGCGGCCACGACGCGACGAGACGGCGTCGGCAGGACAACTGCCGGGCCCGGCGCCTTCTCGTTCCAGCCCACTTGCTGATAGACGGCGGCCCTAGGGGAGACGGCAGTCATTCCGCCGGGAAGCAGGGGAACCACCGGAACGACGGGGAAGTCTTCTTGCGCAATCCCGGGCGCGCCGCGCAGCACCACATTCGGCCACCCGGCAGCCAGAGCCGCCACCACCTCGGCCGCCGTCTCGTATCCAACACCGCCGTTGCGCAGCACTGCAACACCACGGCGAGCCGGCCGCAATTCCGCCAATCGGGGTCCATCCTCTACGAGAGAAGCCAATGAGCCCTCCCCGGGATACGGCGGCCCGTTCTCATCCAGGTCGACAACCAGGGCGGTTCCAGCTGCAGCACCTAGGGCCAGCGGGGCGACCGTGCCGAGCACGCCCCCCGCAGCCGTCTCCAACAGCAGCGTTGCCAAGCTTCCCTCTCCAGTCGATCAGCCGGTTGGGGAAGCAGCACGAACGTATTGCGCGCCCATCGCCATTACAAGGGGTCTGCCGATGACGCCGATAGCTCTCAACCGCAGCCCCCAAACGGCCGTAGAATCAGAACAATGCAGGCAGCATTCTTCGACCTCGACAAGACGGTCATCGCGAAGTCATCGACACTCGCCTTCGGCAAGCCCTTCTACAAAGCGGGCTTCGTCGGCAAACGGGCCCTGATGAAGATGGGCTTCGCCCAGCTCTTCTATGTGATCTTCGGCGCCGACGAGGACCAGCTGGAACGCGCTCGGGATCAGATGCTGATGTTGACGTCCGGCTGGCATCGGGCCGAGATCGAGCAGCTCGTCGAGCAGACGATCGACGAGGTCGCGGACCCCATCGTCTACGCCGAGGCGTTGACGCTCATCGATCAGCACAAGCGAGACGGACGCAAGGTCATCATCGTCTCTGCCAGCCCGGAGCAGATCGTCCGCCCGCTTGGTCGACACATCGGAGTAACCGACTTCATCGCCACCAAGGTCAAGACCGACGCCGCCGGCTTCTTCCTCAACGAGCTCGAGCTGTATGCCATGGGCGAGGGCAAGGTCGACGCGATCAACGAACTGGCCGAACGCGAAGACATCGACCTGGCGGAATCCTATGCATATTCGGACAGCGCCACCGATCTCCCGATGATGGAAATGGTGGGTCATCCGGTCGCCGTCAACCCCGACAAGGAGCTGCGCAAGGTTGCCGAGGAACGGGAATGGCCCATCCTGGAGTTCGAGCGCCAGGTGAGCCTGCGCACCAGGATCCCCACACCGAACCCGTGGTGGTCCGGAGCGACCGTGGCCGGCGTGGCCGCTGCGGCCGCCGCCGCAATCCTGCTGCGCAAGCGGGACCTCTAGGACTGCGGACTCAGGTCCGGCATGGCCCGTCCGGGTCTCTGTTTGTGTCTTACCTTGCTGATAGTGTCGAACGTATGTTCGGTACAGACGTTGATATCGATTCAGGCGCACCTTCGCATTGGGTGCCTGCCGACCTCGACAACACGGAACCAGGCTCCGCACTGGCTGCGGTGCTGGACGAAATCGACATCAACCAATGCACCGGTTTCGACCGCATCCGGGTGTTGCGAGCTCACCAACGCATGCAAGCCCACTACGCCGCCCGCTCCTACCGGGCCATGTCGGCGGTAGTCGAGGCCTATCGGCAGGATCCGGACGAAAGGGATTCTGCCGAAGAGGCGGCGTCGGCTGAGGTAGCCGCCGCACTACGGCTCACACGGCGTGCAGCCGACACGGAGGTCGGCGTGTCGATCGAACTGCGGAAACGACTCCCCCGAGTGTGGATGGCGCTGTGCGACGGATTGATCGATGTACGCCGCGCCCGGATCCTGGTCGACGACACCGCCCACCTTTCCATTGCCCGCGCCAGCGAGGTAGTCGGCGAGGTGATAGACGACGCATGCTTGCTGACCTCTGGACAGCTGCGGGCCAAGCTGCGCAAACTCTGCATACAAGTCGACCCCGATGATGCAAAGGTGCGGTACCAAAGAGCAGTGGCGCATCGCCGAGTCGTTGCGGGGCCCAATGCTGATGGAACGGCCGATCTCTACGCAACCAACCTCCCCGCCCATCGGGTTCAGGCCGCAAGACAACGACTCGACCGACTCGCTCGGGAACGCAAACGAAAAGGAGACAACCGCAGCATCGACCAGCTGCGCGCCGATCTGCTCCTCGATCTGCTCGACGGCACCCTATCGGGTGGCTCCCCCGGGAAGGGATCGTTCCACATAACTGCGGATCTGGCGACCCTCGCGGACCTCGCGGTTCATCCCGGCGACCTGGCCGGCTTTGGGCCGGTGATCGCCGACATCGCGCGCCAGGTAGCCCGTCAAGAGACGCAAGAGAACTGGTGGTGGACCGTGACCGACCCTGACACAGGGCTCCCCATCCACACCGGAACCACCCGCAGACGACCAACCGCCGCGCAGCGTCGCAAGATTGTCGCCCTCAACCCAACCTGTGTCCATCCTGGCTGCCGCATGCCCGCTGTCGAGTCCGACATCGACCACAGCATCCCCTGGGCGCAGTCGCACCGGACCCGAACGAAGGATCTCGCGCCGCTGTGCCGCTATCACCACCGGATCCGACACCAACACGGATGGGCCTACCGGCGCTTGCCCAACGGCGACTACCTATTCACCTCACCCCTCGGCCACCAATACACCACCAGCGGCCGCGACCCCTAGGTCCGCGGCCTACGGCAATGGGGCTAGTAGGACCCCTCGTTGTCTCGACTAGGTGTAGTTGTTGGGACTGAAAAGGCTCTGCAGATTCGGCGATCTGGTTGCTCGATTGGCATCTCGACCCGCTAGGCCGTTCGTGCCTGTACTGGCGCAGCTTCGCCGCGCAGTAAACGTAGGGACGCCGCCACCAGCCAGATCAGCCAGGTGCCAAACCCGGCGAGCTGAAGCCAGATCCCCGGCCCACCCTCAATAGTGGAAACGACAAGGGCCCCGGCCGCAATGACGCACACTGCTCCAAAGAAGCCAAGTAGCGCAGTCCATCTCGGTACAACCGAGTCCGTCATGAGCGCCCCGGCGGACAAGGCAGCAAGAGTGACGCCCAACCCGCTGCCAGACATGGCGAATGCCGCAGTGTGTAGATCCCAAATCATCTGAAGCTGCCCGGCCGCAGCGAGTGCCTCGACCCGAGCGACCAGAACGGCCTGCAAGAAAGTGGTCACCAGAAAGGCGCCCCCTAGCAGGACGATTCCGGCAAGAGCGGCTCGGGCCGCAATCTCGCTCCCCCGAGACGAGGCGAGCTTCCTGGAAACAGCACTACCGAAGAGCACTAGGAACACAATGTTGAGCGCAACCAAACCCACGGCAACCGAGATCCGGCCGGCTCCGTCGACATAGAAGCTCTGAATCTCGTCGAGCGAAGCATCCGGAAGAGGATTGCCCGCCAGCAGGACGGCATTCTGCAGCAATACGCCGGCCGCGAACGCCAGCCCACAGAACCCGCCTATGCGTGCCAAACTCCACCCGTTTGATTCCATCACATTCTCCTCTAGTACGTTGTACTAGACGAAGCATAGGCGCGATTAGTACACTGTGCAAACGATGACAGAGACACGCCAGATCCTTCTGCGCCGCGCCCGAGAGCTCTTCAATGAACACGGCCTCCAGGCAATCGGGGTACGCGATCTCGCTCGCGACCTCGACCTCAGCCCGGGCAATGTCTCGTACTACTTCGCCCGCAAGGAGAACCTGGTCGAGGCGCTGATGGAGGAGCTGCGAACGAAGAATCAGCAGAACCTGCAGGACCTGCTGAGGGCCACGTCGCTGGCCGATCTACTGAGCAGGTACAGAACGGTGTTCTCGACCCAGTACGAGTACAGATTTCTGGCGCGAGCGGTCGTGGAAATCGTCGAGACCTACCCACGCCTCGGAGACCTCTACTCCACCGTTGATCGGGAGCGGACCCGAGGTCTCGCCGAGGCGTTCAAGAGAATGGTCGGCACCGATCTCGAATCAGGAACAAGCGACACTGCGATTTCGGCGATAGTCGGCACTTGCACTCTCACCGCTCGCTTCTGGCTCAGCGAGATGAGGCTCAGTTTCGATGAGATCGACCCCGAGATTGTCATCGACCACTACCTTGCACTGATCGCCCACACACTTTGGGCGGCGGCCACACCGCCGGCCCGGCGGTCGCTGCAGGCCTACCTCGACCGAATCATTCCGACCGGGCTCCGCTAGCTAGTCCTCGTCCGAGCCCTCCTCGATCGGCGGCGGCGCCCCGGGTACGCCGGCTTCGCTGATCGCCTCACTCGCCGTCTCACCGGCCACGGGCACCTCGCCGGCAGCTTCCTTTGCGGCAATACCGTCGCGACGTGCGGCCTCGATCTTCTCCGTCGTCAGTTTCGGGGCGGCATAGACGAACAGCAGCACCCAAGCCGCCGCCGAGACCAACCAAGGCATCCGCAGCGCAAGCTCCCGGCTCATCGCCGTCTCCGAGCCGGTTACGAGGAGACCGCCCAGCGCGAGACCGAGCGGCATCATGCCCCAAGCAAAGAACCGGTAGACGCTGTTGACCCGCCCCAGGAGCCGGTCGGGAATGATCGTCTGCCGCAGCGACACGGTGATCACGTTCCACAGCACCGCGGTGAAGGTGCCGATGATGAACATCACCCACACGATCGTCCAGTGCGAAGCGATCCCGGTGATCAGAGTGGTAACTGCTCCGACAATCAACGTTGCATACAGCGAGGTTCCGCTGCCCAGACGTTTCGAAACGTTGCTGGCGAGAAACGTCGCAGCCAAGCCACCGATGGCGCCGCCAGTTCCGATGATGGCGAAGGTGAATGCACTCGCCCCCAGCACTTCCTGGGCAAACAGCACAAACGTGGCCATGGTCACGGAGAACAGGCCATTCATGATGCCGAGGATGACCGCCATCGGGCGCAGCAAAGGGTGGTGCCACAACCAGTCCCAGCCTTCCCTGATCTCTCCCCACCAGTCGATCTTCTCGGAGATCTCGCCCGGCTCGCGGGAGCGGAAGTTGCCCGTGATCAGAAAGACCAAGCCTGCAGCCACGGCAAAGGTCCCGGCGTCGAAGAAGAACGGTAGGGCAAAGCCGACGCCGATGAGCAAACTGCCCAAAGGCGGCCCGACGAAGCTGTTGGCCACCATCTCGACGCCCCACATCTGTGCGTTGGCCTTCTCCAAGCCCTCCGGCTCTACGAGTCCCGGCAGGATCGTCTGGGCCGCGTTATCACGCAGAACCTCGGCGAACCCAAAAAGCAGCGACGCTATCAACAGCACCACGTAGAGCACTGGCTCGGTTGCGACCTCGATGCCGGCGGCGATCTCCGCGGGCGCCGGCAACACGCCCTGACGGACCAGCACGAACACTGCGACCAGCAGTGTCACCGCCGTCCGAACCGTGTCCATTGCCACCATGATCTTGCGCCGATCGACCCGATCGGTAATGACCCCGGCCGGCAGAGTGAAGACCAGCCACGGGAGCCGTTGCGCCACTGCAATCAGCGCAATGAGAATGCCGTTGCGGGTTACGGCCGACGCCAGCCAGGGATAGGCGATTTGCGCTACCCCGTCTCCGAGATTGGAGATGACGCTGGCCGACCACAGTCGCCAGTAGCGCCCGCCGAGGCGAATCTTCTCGGCTGACTGCTTACGGCTCACGATGGTTCGGCCGGGAGGGTGGGCAGGTCGGTCTGATAGATCCCTCCCAAGAATCCATAGACTCGGTCGCCGCCTCGTCGAGCCTTGGCGAACCGATCTGCCAGTTCGGCGACCTCCTCCCAGAACTCGGCTGCCTGCTCTTCACTCATCCGAACATGGCGCAAGGTGAAGGCCGGCATTGCTCGGCCCTCCTCGACAACCGCCTCTTTGAGCGCCGCGCGGACCATGAAGAGCGGATCGCCCGGATCGGGTACACCGTGGAAGACAACGGTATGCGCAACCCGGCCGTAGAAGACCTCGGTCATTGCCCGCACCTTGCGCGTCCGCACCACCTGGATGAAGCCGGCATCCTCCAGCACCTTCACGTGGTATCCAACGGTGCCTTTGGGCCGTCCCAGCGCCTTGGCCAGCTCGGTGACCGAGGCGGCGCGCTCGTTCAGCAGTGACAGAATGGTCAGCCGCTGGGTGCTGCCGAGCGCTTTGAGCTGCTCCGGCGTTTCGGCATGCACGTGCTCTGCAGCCTCGTAGTCGAGACCGCTCGAGCTGGATCGAGACTCCTCATTGGTCGACATTTTTCGAATTGTCGAGGATTATCGACCATGTGTCAATCTACGATCGGATCTCCCCCGTCCTGATCGATTCCACCCGGGTCTTGATCAATCGGGCCCTCTCCTTCAGAACCACGCCGAGACCTGACTCCGCCGATTGCCCACCAGGCAACCAAGGTCAACGCTCCGACTCCTGCGGCGAGCGCCAGCCATCCCCACCGGCGACCCTGCGGATCAGGTGGTGTCTCCTCGCCGAAACCGGTCGGTTCGGCATCAAACGCAAATACGGCTCGATCGACCCCGAGTTCGGTCAAGGTATGCAATTCCGATACCTTCGCCGGTCCCTGCTGGGGAATGAACTCGAAGCCCAACCGTATGTTCTCGACAACGGGGAGATCCACGATGCCGACCCAAACGCCGTCGCCGCGGTTCCCAAGGGCAACCGGCGGCAACTCAGCATTGCCCGAGCCGACTCCCCGTACGACAACCGCCGCCGGCGAGCCTTCGACCTCCACCGAGACCTCGAGGCGAAGCCTGTCATCAACAGACGTCGCCGTTGCACTCGCTTCACCGAAAGGCGACGACAGGGGTACCACGAACATCACCAACGTCGCCAGGAGACTGATCATGGATTCAGCGTACCGGTCAGCTTCCGCTACCCGCAGCATCCGGCAGTAACACCGGCCCGGCAACGAGATCGATAGCATGGGCGGCCGTGTCTACGAATCACGTTGCCCCGCCGACCGGCAACCGCCCAGGGTACGACCGTCTCCCCAGACCGTTGGTCGGGCTGCTCATTGGTCTGCTTGCTGCGAGCCTGCTCTCGTTCGTGCTTCCAGAGATCGCACTCGACACGAGCCTTGCGGACGGGATCGTGCGGATCACCGACACCGCCTACTGGAAGCAGATGCCACTGCTGTGTGTCGTGGTGCTGATCATCCTGATCTCCCGTCCCGGCTTGACTGCACGTCGGCGATCCGGTGAAGCCGGTGCGATTGCCCTGGCAATGCTGATAGCTCTCGCCGGAAACGCCCTACTCAACGAAAACGTCGTCAAACCGGCCTTTGGGGTTCATCGCCCCAACATCGTTGATCTAGCCGAAAGCGGCGCTCTGGGAAGCGACATCACGGATTCCGATGCCTTCTACGCCGTCGGCGACAAGGAAGCCCGACGGGAGTTGATGGGGGAATACCTTCCCGCGGTCGAATCCCCGCCGCTTTCCGATCTGGTGCGCGCCCACTGGATTCACGAGACCGGCTATGCCTTTCCATCGGGCCACTCGACCGCAGCGGTGACACTCGCGATTCTCATGGCGGCCCTGGGATATTCGTGGCTGCGGGGATGGCGACTCCGGATGATGACCGTGCTAGTGCCCCTCTGGGCAGTCGCCGTGGTCTATTCCCGGATCCTGCTCGGAGTCCATTGGGAGGCCGATGTCATTGCGGGCACAGTGGCGGGCTTCGGCTGGGGTGTGGCGGCCTTCTTCGTCATCAGGTCCGCGTTCGATCAGCGAGCGACCTCGTAGGGGACCTCCGCCGCCGGAAGCCCCCATCGCTGGATCGAGGCCACTGCCGTCACCACCATCAGCCCGCCAACAATCTGGAGCGTGCTCAGGTTCTGGTCGAGGAGAATCCAGGCGGCTGCGGCACCGATCACCGGCTCTGCGGTGGCCACGACGCCCACCAACCCCGCTGCGGCACGTCGCAGTGCGGCAAACTCGATGAGGAACGGCACCGCGGTCCCGGCGATGCCCACAAAGAGCAGCTTTCCCCAAACTCCACCGGCGAGATTCGTCGGGAAACTCCAAACAGGTTGCACAACCGCCCAGAAAGCCGTGGCAAAGAGGAACCCCCAGGACACCACCGTTACAGCCCGCATCCGCCGTCCAACATGTTCACCAAGCAACAGGTACGAGGCGAAAAAGACGGCAGAGGCCAGCCCGGCGCCCACCCCCGTCCAGTCGGCGTCGGCGACATCCCAAGCCTGACTCACCAACGCCACGCCGACGATGGCCACCACCGCGGCCGCCCATGCCACCGGGCTCACCTTCCGGCCCTGGATGAGCACCATCCATCCGAGCACCAGAATCGGCCCGAGGAACTGAATCGTGGCGCCCGGGCCGACACCGAGACGATCAATCGCCCAGTAGAAGGTCACGTTCACGGCCGCCAAGTTGACCCCGAGCGCCACCAGCGATGGCCAACCAGACCGTACCCGCAGCATGCCTCGGGCCCACGCGTACGGCACCAACACCAGTGCGGCAAGGAAAGCCCTGGCCTGCGCTACCCGCGCAGGCGACACGTCGGCAAAGGCGTCGGCAGCCACGGCTCCACTGACACCCCACAGGAAGGCCGCCGACAGCGCCAAGGCCATACCAATCCGCTGGTTGGTCGAGTCTTCCATAGAACGAGGAGCGTAACCGCCACCTGGACCCCCGCCACAACTGGGCGAACTACAGTTCCCGTTCATACAGAGGAGAGAGCCGTGACGGCACTAAAGACGATGTACGAGAAGATCTGGGACGACCACGTCGTGCGCCGCGGACAAGACGGCGAGCCCGACCTGCTCTACATCGACCTCCACCTCGTCCACGA
>JASJAS010000168.1 GCA_030066875.1 Acidimicrobiia bacterium
GCCTGGGGCCAATTCGCCTTCGAGTATTGAGCGTCGAATCCGATCCGCAACCACCTCGTGAAGTGCCTGCGGCGCCTCGCTCTCTCGCGACAATGCTGTTTCTCCAGTCACTTGCGGGGACTCCTATACGGCTTCCCGGACAATCGCATAGCGAAAGCCGGGCCTAGTTGCTGCCTGGCTACAGTATACATTAGGGTGTTGCGGGTGACCGGCGAGTGAGCGACCAGCAACCCGCTGTTTGCGACTCCCGGGTCCGAGCTTGGAGGGAGAAACGATGCAGAAGGCACCACGGACGAGTCCATGGCGCCCACTTCTGTTGCTCATGTTGGTGCTTGCGTTGGTGGCCACTGCGTGCGGTGGCGACGACGACGAGTCAACAGAAACAACGGCAGCAGGCGGCGAGGCGGATACTGAGACGACGACAACCCAGGCCGCGGCGGAAACGGGAGGCGAGATCGTCATCGCCATTGGCTCGGAGCCGTCGACGCTGGATCCACACCTTCGCGATGACGGTGGCGAGCGCGCCGTCAACGACAACATCTACGAGACGCTGCTGGCGCGCGATTCGCAGGGTCAGCTCGAACCTTCGCTGGCGACCAGCTTGCCCACACAGGTTGACGACACGACATGGGAAGTCACGATCAGAGACGGCGTCAGCTTCACGAACGGCAATCCCCTGGATGCCGCGGCGGTGGTCGCATCCTTCGAGAGGTTGACCGGTCTTGGAGACGAGTCGGAGCAATCCGGCTTCTTTGGTTCCATCGCCAGTGTCGAGGCTGTCGATGACATGACCGTTCGGTTCACCACAGACGGGCCGGACCCCATCCTGCCCGCCAAGCTGTATTGGCTCAAGGTCATCGACGCTTCTGAGGTCGCAGAAGGTTTCGACGAGAATCCTGTCGGCACCGGCCCCTATCAGTTCGTCTCGTGGGACCGCGGTAGCAGCGTTGTTCTTGAACGCAATCCCAACTACTGGGGTGATGCGCCAGCGATCGACAAGGTGACGTTCAGGTTCATCGAGGAGTCGGGAACCCGCCTGTCCGGGCTGCTCTCCGGCGAGTTTGATTTGATCACCAACTTGTCACCGGATGACGCCGGAGTCGCCCCGAAGGCTGAATCCGTCGTTGGGTTGGAGCACCCGATCATGATCTTGAGTACGATCGACGGGCCCACCGCCGACCCGAAGGTGCGGCAGGCGATGAACTACGCAATCGACAAACAGGCGCTTGCCGACGCGCTCTACGGCGGAGCGGCTGCTGTCGACCAATGCCAGATTCTCAGTTCAACGGTATTCGGGTTCAACCCCGATCTGGCCCCATACGAGTATGACCCGGACAAGGCACGCCAGTTGATCGCCGAGGCCGGCGCCGAAGGCGTGACGATCGAGGTCGTCGGCGAGTCGGGTCGTTGGCTGAAGGACCGCGAATTGATCGAGGCGGTAGCCAACTACTGGGCCGAAGTCGGATTGAATCCCGATGTCCAGATCTTTGAATTCGGCGAGTATCTCAACCGGCTATTCGATCGGGAGACCCGGGCTGCGGCGATCTTCGTCTCCAGTTCCAACGACCTGCTCGATCCCAGCCGCCAGCTGGGGACCTACTACTCGCCTGAGGGGATCGGTTCCTCGAACCAGGATCCGGAGATGCTGGATTGGGTGACCCAGGCTGCAGTCGAGACCGATACTGCGGTTCGCGAGGACCTGTACCACCAGGCAACGGCGCGAGCGTGTGATGACGCGTATTTTGCATTCCTGCTCAATATCGAGGACAGCTACGGGACCAGCGAGCGTCTGGTGTGGCAACCCCGGGTGGATGCCAGACTGCTGGTCAAGGAGATGTCGCTGGGCGGGTGATGAAAGACTGAGCAAGAGAATATGACGAAGGACTAGCAAAGGACCATGGGCCGGTTTGCTCTTCAGCGGGTGCTTCAGGGCCTGGTAGTCATCGTCGGAGTGACCATCGTCGTCTTCGTGGTTACCCGGCTGATCGGTGACCCAGTAGCGCTGATGCTCCCGTTGGAGGCAACGGCCGAAGAGCGCGCTGCATTCGCCGGCGCGCTCGGTCTTGATGAGCCGATCATCGTGCAGTTCTTCGAGTTCGTGCGCGGGGCGGTGCGTCTCGACTTCGGTGAATCACTGTGGCAGGGCCGACCCGCTTTCGAGATCATCTTGGAAGTTCTGCCTCGAACTGTGATGTTGGTTCTGGCCGGCCTCGGTCTGGCGTTCGTGCTCGCAGTTCCGGTCGGGATCTTTGCAGCGCGGCGACCCGGGTCGTGGGTCGACCGATCATTGGTCGGAGGTAGCCTGCTCGGCTTGTCGGTGCCGCAGTTCTGGCTCGGTTTGATGCTGATCTTGCTGTTCGGGGTCACGCTGAAGTGGCTGCCGACGTCGGGTTCAGGCACGTTCCTACACCTGGTACTCCCTGCGCTCACGCTCGCCCTGCCGGCCTTCGGCCGGCTCACGATGATGGTGCGCTCGTCGATGATCGACGAACTCCACGCTGCCTACATCGAGACTGCGCGAGCCAAGGGGATGCCCGAGTGGCGCACAGTCTTTGTGCATGCATTCCGGAACGCTTCGAACCCGGTGGCGACGCTCACCGGGTGGGAGTTGATCCGGGCCATCGCGGGCTATTCAGTCGTTGTGGAAACGGTCTTTGCCTGGCCGGGGATCGGATTCATGGCGATCCAGGCGATCCAGCAGCAGGACCTGATCCTGCTGCAGGCGATCGTGTTTGTGGTCGCCGTCATTGTCGTGATCGTGAACCTCGCCCTTGACTTCGTCTACAAGCTCATCGATCCACGGATTCAATTCGTATGACGGCGACGACCCCAGATGCACTCGAGGGCCTCGAGCCCGCGGCGGCCCCGGCGGGTCGAATCAGGGCTTTCCTCACCGACTTGTGGAGCGACAAAGCCGGCTTCTTCGGCATGCTCTTCTTGACGATCTTGCTGCTGCTGGCGGTCTTCGCCCCGCTGATCGTGCCCTACGACCCGGGGGCCCAATCGCTCACCGACCGCCTCCAGCCGCCGGCATGGACGGCAGAGGGAACGAGCGCCCACATCCTCGGGACCGACAATTTGGGGCGCGACGTTCTGTCTCGCCTCATCATGGGCGCCCGAATCTCCATGCTCGTCGGGTTTGCCGTGGTGGCCATCGCCGGCAGTGTGGGGGTCGTTGCAGGGTTGATTGCCGGCTACAGGGGAGGCAAGATCGACGCCGTCATCATGCGGATCGTCGATACCCAGGTGGCGTTTCCCGGGTTGCTGCTGGCACTGATCATCCTCACAGTCATTGGTCCCAGCGCGACCACCGTGATCATCGTGTTGTCCATCAATGGGTGGATGGTCTACGCCCGTGTCACGCGAGGCGCGGTGCTGTCCGTCAAAGAACGCGGCTACGTCGAAGCAGCCGAGCTGGTTGGTGCGAAGTCACGGCGAGTGATCTTCCGCCACATCCTGCCCGGCTTGACCGCGCCGCTGCTGACGCTGGTAATCCTCGAGTTTGCGCGCATCATCCTGGCCGAGGCGGCGTTGTCATTCCTCGGCCTCGGCATTCAGCCGCCGCAAACCTCATGGGGCCTCGATGTAGCCATCGGTCGCGACTACATCTTCAATTCTTGGTGGCTGGTCACGTTCCCGGGCATTGCCATCGCGCTCACGGTGCTCAGCGCCAACATGGTGGCGAGCTGGTTGCGAATCAGAACCAATCCGCTGGCGCGCGCCAAACGTTTTGCAGAGACCTCGATTCAAGAGGGAGATCTGTAGATGGCTGGCACACCGCTCCTCGAAGTGAAGGACCTGGCCGTCTCGTTCTTCACCGAGCGAGGTACGGTGCGCGCGGTTCGAGGCGTCGACATGCGTCTCGATGTCGGAGAGACAGTCGGCATCGTCGGCGAATCGGGCTCGGGGAAGAGCGTCACGGCTCGCGCCATCCTCGGTTTGGTCGAGTTGCCCGGCAAGATCACCAACGGTGACATCCTGTGGAAAGGGGAATCGCTGGTCCACGGCCGCAAGGCGAAGACACGCGCCCGGGAAATGCGCGGCAACGAAGCGTCGATGGTGTTCCAGAACCCGATGACTTCTTTCAACCCATTGATCTCCATCGGTGATCAGATCAACGAAGTGCTGCGGCATCACCTCGGCATGTCCAAGAAGCAGGCGACCGAGCGGGCGATGGAGCTGCTCAACCTAGTTGGAATGTCGAACCCGCGGCGCCGGGTCGATCAGTATCCACACGAGTTCTCCGGTGGAATGCGGCAACGGGCGATGATCGCCATGGCGCTTGCTTGCGAGCCCGAGCTGCTCATTGCCGATGAACCAACCACCGCGCTCGACGTCACGATTCAGGCACAGATACTCGAGTTGATTGCGGACATCCAGCAACGCCTGGGTTTGGCCGTGATCCTGATCACCCACGACTTGGCGGTCGTTGCCGGTGTCTGTCACCGGATCGAGGTCATGTATGCGGGCCGGTTCATCGAGCAGGGTTCGGCACGGGAGCTGTTCGGCCGTCCCGGCCATCCGTACACGGCAGGCCTGCTCAAATCAACGCCCCGACTCGACGTGATCGTGCCCCGGCTGTACGCCATCGACGGGGCCCCGCCCGACATGCGGATCCCGGTGCAGGGGTGCACGTTCCACGATCGCTGCGAGTTTGCCCGCGACGAGTGCGCGAGCGACGAACCGCTCCTCGACACCACGGGGACCGAGCGCGGGGTGGCCTGCCGGTTCCCGCTCGACGGCGGGTCGCCGGATCCCGTGGAGGCTTCCCGTGGCTGAGCCCCTCGTCGAGGTAAGAGACCTCAGCGTCAAGTTCGACGTCGGTCGCAAAGGGTTCTGGGGTTCAGAGCGGCAGTATCTGTCTGCCGTCGACCATATCAGCTTCTCCATCGCCCCCGGTGAGGTGTTGGGGTTGGTGGGGGAGTCCGGGTCGGGCAAGACCACTACCGGCCGGGCCATTCTCCGCCGGGTTCCCGCTGCCACCGGGTCGGTGCACTTCCGCGGCGAGGACATAACCAACCTGGACGGGTCCGCATTGCGGCTACTCCGTCGCCACATCCAAGCGGTTCACCAGGACCCGTATGGCACTCTCAACCCGCGTCACGCCGTACTCGACATCGTTGCGGAACCCCTTCTTGTCCACGGGATGATCGACAAAGTCGAGGAGGCTCGCGAAGAGATCCAGGAGTTTCTCGATGTGGTCGGCATGCCGGCCGACAGCCTGGATCGCTATCCCCACGCCTTCAGCGGAGGCCAGCTGCAACGCATCGGGATCGCTAGAGCGCTCGTGCTGAAGCCGGAGTTCATCATTGCGGACGAGCCGGTCTCAGCGCTCGATGTTTCCATTCAGGCGCAGATTGTGAATCTCATGCAGGACCTTCGCAACGAACTCAACCTGACCTACCTATTCATTGCCCACGACCTGTCCGTGGTGCGCCACATCTCCGACCGCATCGCCATCATGTACGCCGGACAGCTCGTTGAGGTCGCCGACCGGGACTCGGTCTACGAGAGCCCGGCCCATCCCTACACCCAGGCACTGCTATCTGCAGTCCCGATCCCCGATCCCGAGATCGAAGCCCGGCGGAAGCGGGTGGTCGTCGAAGGAGATGTTCCCGGGCTTATCGACCCGCCGCCCGGGTGCCGTTTCGCATCACGCTGTCCGTTCGCTCAGGATCGTTGTCGCGAGGAATCTCCCCAGCTTCGGCCGATTGCCGCCACCCACGAAGCCGCCTGTCACTTCGTGGGCGATATCCCGCCGCTGCAACTGGCAACGGGCAAATGATGGACCTGGGCCTCGCCGGCAAGAAGGCTCTCGTCCTTGG
>JASJAS010000169.1 GCA_030066875.1 Acidimicrobiia bacterium
CATGGAGGGCTTCGAGCGGGGCCGCAACCTCGACAAAGTGGGGATGAAGGCCCAGGACACTTCCGAGTTGTTCTTCAACGATGTCCGGGTACCGGTGGAGAATCGCATCGGCGAGGAAGGTGCGGGCTTCTTCTACCTCATGGCTGGACTCGAACGGGAGCGCATGGCAATTGCCGTCGGTGCGGTAGCAACGGCGGTCAAAGCGCTCGAACTGACCAAGGAGTACGTCACAGGGCGCAAGGCGTTCGGGCGTGCCATCGGTTCCTTCCAGAACAGCCGCTTCCTGATGGCCGAGATGACCACCGAAGTACAGGTTGCCCAGGTCTTCATCGACCGATGCACCATGGAGCTGGTGGAGGGCCGTCTCACTGCAGACAGTGCCGCCATGGCGAAGTGGTGGTGCACCGAGCTCCAACTGCGAGTCATCGACCGCTGCGTACAGCTCCACGGCGGCTACGGCTACATGACCGAATACCCGATTGCCAGGATGTATGCAGACAGTCGAGTCCAAACGATCTACGGCGGAACTACCGAGATCATGAAAGAGATCATTGGTCGCGGGCTCGGCCTGTAAGTCTCGAAACAACCCCGAAACAGAACCGTCGCTAAGTCGTAACCGGCAAGCAACCTCGGGGAAACCGGCATGCCATACGTTGCCTCCAATCACATTGGAGGTAATCCGAGATGTTGCGAAAAGGGATGCTGGTCATCGGCCTCACAACTGTGGCCTTGCTCGGTCCGTTGGCAGGCAGTGCCTCTGCCCAAACCGACATAGGCACCGTGGCCACGGCGGTCGATGAGGTTTGGCTGGTAGTTGCGGCGGCACTGGTGATGCTGATGCAGGCAGGCTTTGCTCTGGTCGAGGCCGGCTTCACCCGCGCCAAGAACGCCGGGAACATCATCATGAAGAACTTCATGGACTTCTCGGTCGGGGGCATCATGTATTGGGCCCTGGGTTTCGGTCTCGCCTACGGGGGAACATCCATTGGCGGCTTCCTCGCATACGGAGACGGATTCTTCTTCAACGACGCCAGCCGCGGGTCCGAATGGCTGTTCCAGGTCGTGTTTGCGGCCACCGCGGCAACCATCGTCTCCGGAGCTGTCGCCGGGCGAGTGAAGTTCGTTTCTTACCTGATCTACACACCGTTCATCACCGGCCTGATCTATCCAGTCGTTTCCCACTGGGTATGGGATGGCAGGGGCTGGCTGGCCGAGTTGGGTTACTCGGACTTTGCCGGTTCCGGTGTCGTCCATCTCCTGGGTGGTGTGGCCGCGTTCGCCGGTGTGCTTGTCGTCGGTCCCCGGATCGGCAAGTACGACGACCATGGCAAACCGCGCGCCATCCCCGGTCACTCACTGACGCTGGGTGCCCTAGGCGTAATGATCCTCTGGTTCGGTTGGTATGGGTTCAATGCCGGCTCGACGCTTGCCGCCGTTGGCCAGGATGTTGCCTACCCCGCGGTGACCACCACTCTGGCCGCTTGCGGTGGTGCCGTAGGGGCCATGTTCACCGCATGGACCATCACCGCAAAGCCGGACGTCGGCTTCACGCTCAATGGGGTACTCGCCGGGCTTGTCGGCATCACCGCCGGCACCGCGTCGATCGGGATCAGTGCTTCCATCCTTGTCGGCGCGATCGCCGGCGTGATCATGGTCTTCTCTGTCATCGGACTGGAACGAGCCGGACTGGATGATCCGGTCGGCGCCATCTCGGTCCACGGCACCGCCGGCCTCTGGGGGGTGCTGGCCGTTGCCATCTTCGGTGGTGGCAATCTGCTTCACCAGACAATCGGAGCCGGAGCGATCATCGCATGGACGTTCGTCACCAGCATCGCAGTGTTCAAGCTGGTAGACCGCCTCGTCGGCATCAGGGTTTCGGAGGAAGAGGAACTGTCGGGGCTGGATCGTTCTGAGCACGGTGCCGACTCGTACCCCGAGTTCGTGTTCCAGGAGCTAGTGGCCGACCCGTCAGCCCTGGATCCGGTCGGGTCCAATGGTCATTGAGGTTCCTGGGATGCCGGGAGTCAATCAACCCATTTGTGAGGTCGGTCCCGCAATCGGTCGAACCCGAGTTCATCGCATAGCTGATAGAACGGCTCCCGGGGCACGCCGTGCCACTGCAGGTCGGCCAGCTCCTCATCCAGTGGCACGTCAAAGCGGAGCTGAGCCAGGTACCGATAGAGCAGTGCATCGCCCATGCCGGCACGCAAGGTGGCAGCCAGCTTGTCTGCACTACGCACCTTCACATCCCAGCGAGCCGCATCGAGCGGGATCTCCTCAAGGTGGAGGTAGCGTTCCAGGAGGGTGGCGCTCGACTTCGCTCCCCATCCGGAAAGCCCGGGAAGCCCGTCGGCCGAGTCCCCGACGAGGGCGAGGTAGTCGGGTATCGATTCGGGCCGCACTCCGAATTTCTCGATCACACCATCGCGGTCGATGAATACCCGACGGCGCCGGTCGTACCCCACGATCTTGGGGTCCCCATAGCACTGGGCGAGGTCCTTGTCGGGAGTAAGGACCACTACCTGGTCGACATCAGCTGCCCACCGCCCCGCCGCGGTAGCCAGGGCATCATCTGCCTCGAATTCAACCATTGACCAGACCGCTACCCCGATGGCTTGAAGCGCACGTTCGGCGAGCGGGAACTGTGCAAGCAGCCGTTCGTCGATGCCAGCACCGGTCTTGTAGCCGGGATACACGTCATTGCGGAAGGACTCGATGACGGTGTCGAACGCGGCGGCGAGGTGTGTCACACCAGGTTCGGTCAACAGTCCGAGAGTGGACGTGACTATGCCGTAGGTTGCACCGACTTCCTGCCCTGTTGGGCTGGTTCGCGGCGGCGCGCCGAAGAAGGCACGGAACAGTTCGTAGGTGCCGTCCATGAGATGGAGCTTCATGCTCTGACGATACTCGCCGGGCCTCATCGGGTCTGCCCGGGACGGAGTGGGCCCGGGTGCGCTACCGTTGCGCTATGGCAGAACGCGGTCTATTTGGCATGGTCTACGGGACGGCCGAGTTGGTCAGTCCCTTTATGTCCAGCCGGTGGCGGCTCCTCAGAGGCGATGAACTGCTTGCCGAGCTGAGCAGGTCGGGAAGGCTGCATATCAGTCGCATCAAGGTTGCGAACGGTGAAGAAGCCGTCCTCACGCCGCACGAGCAGTCCGTTGTCGTTGCCCTCGACAGCACGGGCACCGAACTAGCGAGGATCACTCGCCGGTCGTGGTTCGGCCGCAAGTGGGAGATCGAGTCGAAGAAATGGGCCTATGACCTAGAGAGCGACCCGCGGCCCCGCCGCTGGCAGGTCACGGTTGGAGGCACCTCGGTCGCCCAAATCTCCGGTTCCATCGTTTCGTACAACAAGGTCGAGGTCGATGCTCCGCTTGGCATCCCGATTCTGGTGGTGGCCCTGGGCTGGCACGTTATTGCCCGACCCTGGGAAGCTGCCGCTGCGCCAACAACCTTGGTTGCTGCTGCAGAACCGGAAACGGGCGTATGACGAGCACCCAAGACACATCGCGCCGCTGGTTGACACCGAAGAGCCCACTGACCGGGATGGATGCCGGGACCGTCCCGGTGACCGATCCCGGTGAGGTCGCCGCAGTCGTCGACCGATCACGACAAGCCTTCGGCAATTGGGGTTTCATGACTCATGCCGAGCGCAAGCCATACTTGCGGGCGTTCGCCAAGCACGTGCTCAAGTCGATGGATCGCATCGCTGCGGTGATCGTGAGTGAGACCGGAAAGAACCTCGGCGATGCGCATGCCGAGCTGATCGGAACGATGACATCTCTCGACTTCTACTCGAGACACGCAGCCGATCTACTCAAGCGCAAGAAAGGCGGCTCATGGCCGTTTCTAGTCACTCGTGGCTGGACCGAATACCACCCGATAGGCGTGGCCGGGATCATCTCGCCATGGAACTACCCCTTCTACCTACCGACATTGACCGCGATCCAGGCCCTCGCCGCCGGTTGCACCGTGGTGATCAAGCCGTCGGAGCTCACTCCCCTCTCCGGCCAGTTGATCGAAGACCTGGCGATCGAGGCCGGGATGCCGGATGGCGTGGTTCAGGTAGTTCACGGCGACGGCGCAACCGGTGCCGCCCTGGCGGAGTCCGACACAGACATCATCGCGTTCACCGGTTCGTCGGAGGTTGGCAAGAAGATCGCGGCGCAAGCGGCCACCACTCTCAAGCCGATCCTGCTCGAACTCGGAGGCAAGGATGCCCAGATCGTGCTCGAGGACGCCAACGTGAAGGATGCCGCTAGAGCCGCAGTGACATTCGGGGTTTGGAACGGAGGCCAGCAATGTGTCGCCATCGAGCGGGTCTACGTCGTCGCCGACGTCTACGACGAGTTCATGCGAGAAGCGACTAAGGCTATCAAGCAGCTCACCGCGGCAACTAACGACCACCGGGATATTGGACCATTCATCTCCCCGGACCAGGCAGAAGTGTGCAAGCAACAGCTTGCTGAGGCCGTCGGCAAGGGAGCCCGGGTCGTAGCCGGCGGATCCAAGATCGCGACGGACCACGGGATCTACTTCGAACCAACGCTCGTCGAGAACGTCGATCACTCGATGGCCCTCATGCAAGATGAGACCTTTGGGCCGTTGATTCCCGTAATGAAGGTTGCCGATCAGGAGGAGGCACTCGCGCTTGCCAACGACTCCTCCTATGGACTCCACGGGTCCGTATGGACCCGAAACAAACGGCGGGGGCACGAGATCGCCAGCCAAATGAAGACCGGCACAATCGCGGTCAACGATCACCTCATCAATTTCCTCTACCCGACGATCAAGTTCGGCGGAATCGGCGAGTCGGGCCTCAACGGCCAGCTCGGAGAGGAAGGCATCAAGGCGTTCACCATTCACCGCTCGATCACCTCCGCCCGATTCCGCCCGACTACCAAGCTGCTCGGCGCATGGATGCCGCGCCGGGTCGGACCCCGCTACTGGAAGACGCTGGCGAGGATCCTGTTTGGATGGCGGCGCTGAAACCGCTCGTTACGACCCAGTGGCTCACACAACGGCTCGGCGCGAACGACATGCGGGTCTTCGACTGCCGGTTCGATCTCGCTGAACCCGAAAAGGGCCGTGCTTCGTACACAGCGGGCCACATACCTTGGGCCGTTTATGTGTCTCTCGACGACGACCTGACGGGCACCGAGGGTCCGGGTCGTCACCCTCTGCCGCCTGCCGATCAGTTCCGGGCGCGAATGGAGGAACTCGGTGTGGGCACGGAGCACACAGTGGTGGCCTACGACGAGGGTGACGGCGGCTACGCACCCCGACTGTGGTGGATGCTCCGATCGCTCGGCCACCCGAGAACCTATGTGTTGGATGGCGGCTGGGCAGCGTGGACCGCGGCGCAACTACCCGTCGCGACCACGACCCCGAGATTCGAGCCATCAGAATTCGACGCTGCTCCGCACTGGACGGGAACCGTCGATCGGAGCGAGATCGATCGTGCCGATCGTTCGCTGACGCTGGTGGATGCCCGCGCTGAGGAGAGATACCGGGGCCTGGTGGAGCCAATCGACCCCGTCGCCGGTCACATCCCGGATGCGGTCAACATCCCGTACACCGGCAACATCGGCCGCGACGGCCACTTCCTCTCGGAACAGGAGATCCGGGCCCGATTCGCCGCGGTGGCCGACGATCCGACGCTTGTTGTCTACTGCGGTAGCGGCGTCACCGCATGCAGCAATCTGCTCGCGCTCGAGGTGGCCGGAAGGTCGGATGCCTTGCTGTATCCGGGTTCCTGGAGTGATTGGTGCACATCCGGAGGGGATGTCGCCAGAGGATAAGCATGTAGGGCGACGTACCCCCCTACCGGGTCTCGTCGCCCTACACACGCTTGGAACACGACCCCCCGAAGTGCCACCGCGCTCCTGACCGTTATACGGTCAACAGGGAAAACTGTAGTGGTGGGGTGAG
>JASJAS010000051.1 GCA_030066875.1 Acidimicrobiia bacterium
ACATGAGTGACCCGAATGCTGTCGGCGTTGGGGTGCGCCTCGATGCGCAACACCTTGCCGATGACTACATCGGTCCACTCGACGTCGAACCGCTCCACTTCCTCCACGGCATGCCCGAGCATGTTGAAGGCGTGAGTGAGCTCCGCGACGTCTGTCGTGGGCAGATCGATGTACTCCTGCAACCAGCTGAGTGAAACTCTCATGCGCTATCCCGGGAACTGCTCGAGGAAACGGACGTCATTGTCTATGAAGTGGCGGATCGAGTCGATGCCGTGCCGCACCATGGCGAGGCGCTCCACACCCATGCCGAAAGCAAATCCGGTAACGGCAGAGGGGTCATAGCCAACTGCTTCGAAGACCCGCGGATCAACCATCCCGCAGCCAAGCATCTCGAGCCAACCCACTCCCCTGCAAACCCGACAGGTGCTCTCCCCGCCATCGCAGTTGAAGCAGGAGACATCGAGCTCCGCCGACGGCTCGGTGAATGGGAAGAAGTGAGGCCGCAGCCGGATACGGGTGGTCGGGCCGAAGAACTGCCTGGCGAACTCGGCCAGAGTCCCCTTGAGGTCGGAGAACGTGATCGACTCGTCGACCGCCAGGCCCTCGATCTGATAGAAGACCGGCAGATGAGTCGCATCCACGGTGTCGTTTCGGTAAGTCTTGCCGGGGGCGACGATGTAGACCGGAGGGTCGTGCTGCTCCATATAGCGCGCCTGTACCGGGGACGTGTGAGCCCGCAGCAACATCTCATCCGCCGGGTCGCCGTAATCCAGGTACATAGTGTCGGACTCGAGGCGGCCGGGGTGATCAGGCGGCGTGTTGAGGGCGTCGAAGTTGTACCACGCCAGTTCAGCCTCCGGACCCTCCGCTATGTGGTAGCCCAAACCGATGAAGATGTCACAGACTTCATCGATGACCTGCTGGATGAGGTGGAGCCGGCCGACGCGTGGCGCCACGTAGTCAACAGTGACGTCGATGCCCTCCGCCGCTATGGCGGCAGCCCGCTCCAGCGCTGCCAGCTCCTCGCGCCTGGCCGCAATGGCTCCCTCGATCTCTCCGGCAACGCTGTTGATGAGTCGACCCGCGTCGCGGCGATCCTCTGCCGGCATCCTGCCGAGACCGCGGCGCGCCTCACCGATTGGTGATTCTCGTCCTACCGTGTCGGCTTCGATTTCGGCCAGCGCACTCATCTCCGGCGCACCCTCGATGCGGGCGAGGGCGGCTGTGCGAAGAGCTTCGAGAGATTCGGCGAGGTCCATCGGGTCGGTCAGATTAGTAGTCGTTTTCATGCGGTCTCCTGCGATGCCTGTCAGCGGTGCAAACAAAAACCCGGAGCAGCTGCTCCGGGTGAGGTTGCGGTGTTGCTTCTAGCTCATGACACGCCACTCGCCCGGGCTCCGGGCCCGGTAAAGGCGAAGCTCTGGCTGCGCAGAAGCGAAATCATGGCCGCAACCGTATCGACAACGGGCGTCGAATGCAAGAGTTCGTCAGCTTGCAGTCATCCTGAGATACATCAGAATCGCAGCAGCCACCGCAGCATTCAGGCTCTCCATGCCGCCCGGCATTGGAAGTGTTGCCGTCTGCAAGCCCGGCTGTGTTCTCACCTCTTCCGGTACACCGCGCGACTCGTTGCCGACGATCAGGGCTACCGACCCGCTCCCCTTGACAGCTTCCGCAGCCGCAACGCGGCCGTCGGCGACGGCAACGATCGGACGAAGTTCGGCGTCCAGAAGCGAACCGGTATCGGCAGCCATCCCCTCGATGATCGGAGATTTGAAGTGACCGCCGGCGCCGGCCCGCAGGACCTTCGGAGCCCAGAGGTCCACGGTGCCGGAGGTGGCGATCACCTGGTAGCCGAACGCGGCAGCGGTCCGGACAATGGTGCCTGCGTTCCCCGGGTCGGTCACTTCCCACATCACAACCGAGTCGATCGGCTGGATTCTGTCCCCGTGGGGAATTGCAATCACGCCGACCGGTCCCCTGGGATGCAGGCTGTCGGCGAGTCCGTCCATGACTGCCTGGCTCACCTGGGTCAACGGAATCCCTGCGTCTCGGCATCTCTGCTGGCTCGTGTCGTCACCGGGCAGCGCGAACGCCTCGCGGATCTCAACCCCGGCGGTAAGGGCTTCTTCGAGAAGGTGCGGTCCCTCGAGCAACGTCAGGCCGCTCTCCTTCCTGACGCGAGTGCGCCGCAGCTTCCGAGCTGCGGCGACTCGAGGATTGCGAAGCGAGGTGATCACGCCGGCGGGGGCGCTTTCAGGCCTTGACGCTGCGTGAGACCTCAACGAGTTGGGCAAACGCGGCCGGATCATTGACCGCCATGTCGGCGAGCATCTTGCGGTCGACTTCCACCTCCGCCGCCTTCAGGCCGGCGATCATCTGCGAGTACGTGGATCCGTTCTGCCGCGCGGCAGCGTTGATCCGCTGTATCCACAGACGCCGGAACTCACCCTTACGTGCACGGCGATCCCGATACGCGTATTGACCCGAGTTGAGCCCTTGCTCCCGGGCCGTCCGGTACCGACGGCTACGCGCCCCGGTATAGCCAGAGGCCCTTTCCATCACCTTGCGACGCTTTTTGTGCGCGTGTACCGCGCGCTTGACTCGTGCCATGACTTCGTGACCTCCTAGCGACCGAGCAAACGGGCGGCGCGTTTTGCGTCCTTACCCTGCAGCGTCGATTCTCCTGCGACCCGTCGCCAGCGGGTTGCGCTCTTACTGTGTCGGTTGTGCCCGCGCCAAGCCTTGGCATGCCGGATCTTCCCGGTGCCTGTCACCTTGTAGCGCTTTGCGGCGCCTTTGTGAGTCTTCTGCTTGGGCACTTTCCTACTCCTCTTCGGGTTCGGTCTCCGGGCTTGCTTCCTTTTCGGAAGGCGTTGCCTTCGAACCGCTGTCCGCCTTGGTCCGCTGCCTCCGCAACGGAGCCAGCACCATCGTCATCTGCCGCCCATCGAGGCGGGGTGAGGTCTCGACAGTTCCATAATCCTCAACGGCGTTCTCGAGCCGCTGCAAGATGTCTCTACCGAGTTCTGGATGGGTGACTTCACGTCCCCGGAACCGCATGACGACTTTGACCTTGTCGCCGTGTTGAAGGAACTTCTCCACCCGCTTGCGCTTCACATCGAAATCCGAGGAAGCGATCTTGGGGCGGAATTGGACCTCTTTGATCACGGTCCTGGTTTGGTTCTTCCGAGCCTCACGGGCCTTCACCGAGGCTTCGTACTTGAACTTGCCGTAGTCCATCAGTCGGACAACTGGTGGGCGGGCGTCGGGGGCTACTTCAACGAGGTCGAGGCCCAGCTGGTCTGCCAGCCAACGAGCTTCGTCGATGCCTTTGATTCCTACTTGACCGCCGCTGGGATCAACGAGCCGCACTTCCTTGGCGCGAATCTTCTCGTTCACCCGAGGTTCGTTGGCGATGGGAAACCTCCAATTTCGTCTATCGCTTGCTGCCGACACAAACAAAGGCAGCACAAACGGTGCTGCCTGAGATCTGACCGCGGCGCACGCCTCATCGTGGCCGGGTGGGAAGCAGGCGCCTCCGCTTGCGTCGGTTGTCGAGAGGAGTATACGGATACAGCTGCGTCAGTCAATATCCTGTTCGCGGGCGAGCGCGTTCATCAGTAGCGCAGTCTCGACCGCCGCCGCAGCGGCCTCAGCGCCCTTGTTGCCGGGGCCGGGCTCGCTTCTCGCGACGGCCTGCTTCTCGTCGCGTACGGTGAGGATGCCGAACGCCACCGGCCTACCGGTCTCGAGCATCACTTGCATCAGGCCTTCGGAGGCGCGGTGGGCCACATGGTCGTAATGGTCCGTTTCCCCATCGATAACGGCTCCCAAAGCGATGACAGCGTCAAAACCCGACTCGATCAGTTTGCGGGCTATCAGCGGCAGTTCAAACGCTCCCGGGACGTCGAACACCCGATAGTTGGCGCTCGCTCGCTCCAAGTACTCGACAGCTCCCGCCGCCAACCCGGACGTCACGTGATCGTTGAATCGGGCTTTGGCCACGGCGAGCCGCAGGCCTGAAGCGTCCCGGACCTCGAGTTCGTGGGCGTACTCGCTCACTGGCCGTCCCCGTGACCGACCAAGTGACCAAGACGATTCGCCTTTGCCGCCATATACGCCTCGTTGTCGCCATTCAGGCCGGCGATCAGGGACACTCGATTGCGAACGTCCACGCCGAGGTCTTGCAGAGCTCGGATCTTCAACGGGTTGTTGGTCATCAGGCGCACGCTCGACACTTTCAGGTCGTGGAGGATTTGGGCCTCGATGCCATAGTGACGTGCGTCGGCGGGCAGCCCCAGTTCGAGGTTGGCGTCAACCGTGTCCTTGCCGTCGTCCTGCAACCGGTATGCGTGCAGTTTCGCCAGCAGGCCGATGCCACGACCCTCATGTGCCTCGTTGTAGGTGATGATGCCTGCACCTTCCTCAGCAATCCGCTCCATGGATGCCTCGAGTTGCGGCCCGCAGTCACAACGGCGGCTTCCGAGAACGTCACCAGTCAGGCAACGCGAGTGCACCCTGGTTAGAACGTCTTCCTGTCCGGCTACATCGCCGAAGACCAATGCAACGTGCTCTGAGCCATCGATAGTCGACCGATAGCCGTGCGCCCGGAAGATGCCCTGAGCCGTCGGCAGATTCGTCTCCACTTCGCGGGTGACGAGCGCCTCGTTGCGCCAGCGATAGGCAACCAGGTCTTCGATGGTTATGAGAGGTATCCCGTGTACCTCGGCAAACTCGCCGAGTTCCTCCCCGCGCGCCATGGCCCCGTCTTCCCGGACCAACTCGCACAACACGCCGGCCGGAAAGAGACCTGCGAGACGGGCCAGGTCGACAGCGGCCTCGGTGTGTCCGGGCCGCACCAGCACCCCTCCGTCGTGGTAGCGCAAGGGGAAGATGTGTCCTGGACGGGTGAGGTCCACGGGACGCGTGTCCGGATCGACCATGGCTCTGATTGTCGTTGCCCGATCCTTAGCGGAGATTCCTGTTGTCGTCTTGCCGACGGCGTCGATGGAAACGGTGAAGGCCGTCTTGTGCGAGTCGGTGTTCTCGAGCACCATCAAAGGGAGTCCGAGCTCATCGAGCCTCTCCCCTGTCGTTGGCAGGCAGATGAGCCCGCTGGTGTGTCTCACCATGAACGCGATCTTCTCGGCCGTGACCTTCTCAGCTGCGATGATGAGATCGCCCTCGTTCTCGCGATTCTCGTCGTCAATCACGAGAACGAACTCGCCCGACGCAATAGCGGCAATGGCCTCTTCGACTGTCGCCTTCTTCACGATGTCATCAGCCTTTCCACGTACTTGGCCAGCACATCAACTTCCAGATTCACCCGATCCCCCACACCGCGGAGACCGAGGACCGTCACGTCGAGGGTGTGCGGTATGAGCACTATTTCGAACCACGTAGTCAGTTCGGCGCCGACGGCGGTAACGGTGAGACTCACACCATCGACGGTGATCGAACCTTTTTCGACCACATACCGAGCCAGCCCTTCCGGAAGCTCGATACGCATGCGGACCGCCGCACCTTCTTGGCTCAAGCCGCTCACCACGCCGACGCCGTCGACGTGCCCCTGCACGATGTGACCATCGAACCGTCCATCCGCTCGCATGGGTCGCTCCAAGTCGACACGGCCGCCCACGTGCAGGTCGCCTAGATTGCTCCGATCGAGCGACTCTTTGACGACCTGGACACTCACCCGACCGTCGGCCACCGCCACTGCCGTGAGGCAAACACCATTGACCGCCACCGAATCGCCGACGCGCATCTCCGGCAGCAGACTCGGTTCCTCGATCTCGAGCTGGCGGCCCATCTCGGTTTCTCGAGTATCGACCACCGTTCCCAGGCCCGCCACGATGCCGGTAAACATCACGTCACCACCTTGGTCTCGATCTTCAGATCTGGCCCGACTTGATGGACGGCGAGGATCTCGACAGGGCGAGCATCGGTGATTGTCGCGAACGTACCCTCGAACGCTCCGAGACCCCTGCCTCCGCCGAGTTTCGCGGCGAGGTAGAGCACAACTTGATCGACGAACCCGCCGTCGATCATGCTCTTGGCCAGGCCGGCCCCGCCCTCGACCAGAGCGCTCACATACCCGCGAGCGCCCAACTCCTTCATGGCGCCGGCGAGATCGACTCCGCCATCGCCGCCAACCACCACCTGCTCGCACGGCAGCTCCAGCGGGCGCGGGGTGAACACCAGCGGATCGCGCCCCAGGATCGCAGCGGATTGTGGTAGATCGCGGCTGCCGGCGATCACGACCGGACGGGGTTGCCGCCCCGAGTAGCCCGGCAGGCGGACATCGAGGCGCGGATCGTCGTCGATCACGGTCCCCGCCCCAACCACGATGACGTCCGCGGCGGCGCGCATACGATGAGCGTCCTCGCGAGCCTCCTCAGATGTAATCCACTTCGATGTTCGATCAGCTGCTGCGATCTGGCCATCGAGGGTCGTTGCGAGCTTCAAAGTGACGAGCGGCAGACCCGTATGCCGGTGGTGGAAGTAGCCCGGGTCGGCTGCGACAACCTCGTCCTCGAGCACTCCGGCGATCACCTCGATGCCGGCCTCTTCGAGTGTCCGAATGCCCTCTCCGCGTACGCGCTCGTCGGGATCACGGGCCCCGACTATGACCGCAGCAACACCGGCTCCGACGAGGGCGTCGGTGCAAGGTGGGGTCCGCCCATCGTGGGAGCACGGTTCGAGAGTTACGTAGACGGTTGCGCCTCGGGCGCGAGTACCGGCGGCCTCGAGGGCCAGAACCTCTGCATGCGGTTCGCCGGGGGCCGCATGGGCACCCTCACCGACAACGGCCCCATGGGAAACGACTACAGCGCCGACTTGCGGGTTGGGATGCGGTTGGGTTTGGCTGGCCAAACCCAATGCTCGCCGCATCATCGCCATCGCACGGCGCTGCTCATCTAGGTTGTCGGACAATGCGCGTCGCGACACACGCCCTCCTTCTCCCATCCGGACTGTTACCGTCGGCCTCGGACTTTCACCGAGTCCACCCCAATTGGGGGTCGCGGGCTTTCACCGCCGGTCGGGAATTGCACCCTGCCCTGAAGGGGGCTCTTTCTTGGTAGAGATTGTAGTGCGGTCCCCACGCCACTCGGTCGAACTCCCCCAAGAGCGCCTGGCTTTGGGCCATCCCGCTTCTGGCCGACACGGCCGCGGAATACGGAAGGCATATCCGCAGGAACCGGGAAGCGCAGATGCCTCTCTCTTCTTGCGGACATAGCCGCGGTATACGGAAGGCATGTCGGCAGGAACGGATAGGGCGTTGCTACGAGCGGCGGTCGATCTGGTACGACGAGCCTGGTTGGCGCTTGGCGTATTCCTTCATCTCGGAGGCGATCGCGGATGCCTCCCACTCCGACTTCACCGGTCGCTTCACGTTCGTGGCGACGCCCATCGAGATCGAAGAAATCGGGAAGGCATGGCGCTCCCCCTTACGGTCGGTGACCTCGATGTATCCCTGCAGCGCATCCGCGGTGTCGTAGAAGTCGAGAATGCCCTGGTCGAAGTTGGTGACGACCGCTTTGCAGAACTCCTCCACAAACTCCGGGTTGATCACAGCAACGAAGTCGTCGCCGCCAACATGGCCGACGAACACCTCAGGGTCACCGCTTGCCTCGGCGGCTTCCAGCAGCACCTGGGCCGTGTACTTGATGACCGAGTCGCCTCGCATGAAGCCGTAGTGGTCGTTGAACGACTTGAAGTTGTCCAGGTCGGCGTGGACGATGGCGAATTCGCCACCATCGCTGACGCGAGATTCCAGTTCGCGCGAAATCCGGAAGTTGCCCGGCAAGCCGGTGAGCGGAGAGAGATCGCGCATTTGCTGCGCCCGCCGCAGTACGGCCTTCACCCGCGCCATCAACTCCTCGATGTCGAACGGCTTGGTGATGTAGTCGTCGGCCCCGAGATCGAGCCCGCGAACTCGATCCTCCGCAAGCGCCTTTGCAGTCAGGAGCACTACCGGGATACTCGAGGTCGCCGGGCTGGAACGCAGCCGACGCAACACGGTGAGTCCATCAAGCTCCGGCATCATTACATCGAGCAGAATCAGGTCGGGGGGGCGTTCGCGAGCAACTTCGAGCGCCAGACGCCCACTTTCGGCCGTCTGGGCATCGAAGCCCTCCATGTCGAGGTTCATCTCGACGAACTGCAGGATGTCCGGGTCGTCGTCGACGACCAGGATACGATCCTTCATCGTTCCTCTCGTATCTTCGCTCGCAACTCTTGCACGGCTCCCACCGGGTCCTTAGCTCGGAAGACCGAACTACCGGCAACAAACACGTTTGCACCGGCGTCGCGAGCCCGGTCGATGTTTTCCGGGCCGATGCCGCCGTCGACCTCTATATCGGTCAATAGGCCGTGAGACTCAACCAAGTTCCTGGCTAGTTCTACCTTGCGCATCGTGTCTGCGATGAATGCCTGGCCTCCAAACCCAGGGTTGACCGACATCACCACGATCATGTCACACAGCTCGACAAATGGCTCCAGAGCCTCGAATGGGGTCGGAGGGTTGAGTACCAACCCGAACTCGAGACCCTCGCTTCTGGCGGCCTTTGCGGCTTCCGTCGGATTGGGAAATACTTCAATGTGCACGGTGACCAGATCCGCTCCCGCTTGCTTCAGTGCCGGGAAGTAGAAGTCCGGGTTGAGCATCATGAGATGGCAATCGAACTTCAGATCGGTAACCGGCCGGAGTGACTCGATGACGGGAATGCCCAGGGAGATGTTGGGCACGAAGTGCCCGTCCATCACATCCACATGCAGCATGTCGATGTATGGGGCAACGACCTCTACTTCCTCGCCGAGACGAGCAAAATCCGCAGCAAGAATCGAAGGGGCGATCAGCGATCTGGTTTCCACATCGAGGAGCATAGGCGTCCACGGCTCTGAGACGTGGTTACCCGGCCGCTGCGAGTGGTCACATCGGAGGACGGATCTGCGTTGCCGGGTAACGTGCGTGGACACCACCAGGGGAGGACGAGTGGACAGGTACCGGGTTAGACCAGGCCAACAGGTCGACCTCAGCTCGTGGGATCCACGAGATCAATCGGCTTTTGCCGGCGACAAGGACGAGGCGAACAAGTACCTCAAGGAGTTGAGACGGAGACTCGCCGAGTTGCAGCAGCTGCTCTGGGCCGAGGACAAGCACAAGATCCTGATCGTTCTCCAGGCGATGGACACGGGCGGCAAGGACGGCACCATCCGCAATGTCTTCTCCGGAGTCAACCCACAGGGAATAGATGTCGTCGCCTTCAAGGCTCCGACGGACGAGGAGCTCAGCCACGACTACCTGTGGAGGATTCACGATCACACTCCTGCTGCAGGTTCGTTCACGGTGTTCAACCGCAGCCACTACGAGGATGTCTTGATCGTGCGGGTGCTGGGACTCGTGCCTGAGGAGCGTTGGAGCCGGCGCTATGAACACATCAATGCATTTGAGAAGCTGCTAGCAGACGAGGGAACAACGATCCTCAAGTTCTACTTGCACATCTCGCCCGATGAGCAGGCCGAAAGACTACAGGCCCGGTTGGACGACGAAACGAAGCACTGGAAGTTCAACAAGGGCGACCTCGAGCATCGAGCTCTCTGGGACCAATACACCGAGGCCTATGAAGTAGCCCTCCAGAAGACGAGCCAGGACTACGCGCCCTGGTACATCGTCCCCGCCAACCGCAAGTGGTATCGCAACATTGTCGTCGCCAAGACGATCGTCGACACCCTGGAGTCGCTCAATATGGAGTATCCCGATCCCGAAGAGGGACTCGATGACATAGTGATCACTTGATCGTCACCGCTGCGGACGGCGGATGAGGGAGATGAACATGCCGTCTGTATCGGTGAGGTTGGGTGCCAGCAGCAAGCCGTTACCCCACCGCTTCCCCGGCAGACCTGGTGGCGGCTGAGCCGGGTAGCCGGCGATGACGTCAATGGTTTCGGCCGCAAAGACCGTGCAGACCGAATAGATGATCCGGCCACCGGGTCGCACCACCCGCCAAGCCTCCGCGAGCATCGCATGTTGCTGCCCTGCGAGCCGCTCGGGAGCGCTCGGTTCGAGCCGCATCGCGATCTCTGGACGACGGCGCAGCGTCCCCATGCCGGTACAAGGCGCATCCAGAAGTACCGCGTCGAACGCCGAGTCGGAGATCGGCGCCCGGCGGGCGTCACCCTGGATCCAATGCGGATGCGCTCCGACAGCGGCCAAACGGCGACGGGCGCTTCGCAGCCGCCGCGCGTGTCTGTCCAGTGCAACGATCCGTGCGCCGCCGCCAGACTGATCCCAGAGGTGGAGGGTCTTTCCGCCCGGTGCCGCGGCCATGTCGAGAATGGCCTCGCCCGACCGCGCCCCAACCGCAAGTCCGACGGCGGTAGATGCCGGGTCGGCAACTGCGAGGGCTCTGGAGGTCCTGATCCGGCCCGTCAGGTGATATGCCCCCGCAATGCCGTCGACCGCCCGGCTCTTATCCGGAGCGGCCCCGTCGGGCCGCACCCGGACTCCCGTCGGTGGCCCCGCGGCACGTAGACCAGTCAACATGGCTCGCGCCTCGGCGTCACCGTGGTCCGTGGCGAGACGGGCGAACAGCCAGTCGGGTACCGCGTACTCGGTCGCTGGGTCGCGATCACCGGCGCCGGCCCCTTCTCGAACGACTCTCCGCAGCACTGCATTCACGAACCCAGCTGCCCTCGGGCTGCCGAGATGCTTGACGGCCTCTACTGCTTCGTTGACGGTTGCGTGAACCTCGCTCCGATCGCCCGCGATGATTTCTGCTACGGCTATCTGTAAGACAGCCCGCACGTCGGCATCGATCTCAGCCAGCGGACGCGCCACGTCCTCGATGACCTCGTCCACCTCCCGGATGCGACGAAGGGCTTGCGTAACGAGGTGATAAACAAAGCCGGCGTCCACGGGTGCCAAATGGGCTGTTGCGTGCGGGAGCAGCACGTTCGAGAATGCCCCCTCGTCAGTGATGCGCAGCAAAGTTCGAGCTGCGATGGCACGCGTGTTCGTCGTCAACCCGGCGCCTCGTCGACGACCAACCCTTCACCGCGCCGTCCGTTGGCCCAAGCGCGCCCGGAGAGCGGAGCCTTTCCTGCCGGCTGCAATTCCACGAGTTCCACGGCACCATGCTCCAGACCGAGGATCGGTCTGCCGTTGATGATTTCGATCACCCCCGGTTCTACGAACGGTGTTGCCGGGCCGACTTCAAAGACCTTGATTCGGTGTCCTTCTGCCATCAACCAGGCGCCAGGCCGCGGATTGAAAGCACGGACTGCCCTAGCGAAGCCCGTAGGTGACAGAGAAAGATCGAGATGGGCTTCAGCGGTGGTCAGCCGGGGAGCTTCCGTCGCTCCGGTGGCCATCTGCCTAGCTGGGCGCAGCCGTTCGTGTAAATAGTCGTCGAGGTGATCGCGCAGCACATCTGCCCCCAGCGACGCCAGCCGACCAGTGACTTGGCCAGCCGTCTCGTATTCGTTGATGGCTGATTCCGCCACGGCGAACACGGGCCCGGTGTCCATCCCCTCGTCGAGGACCATCAGCGACACGCCTGTGTAGTCATCACCGGCCAGGATGGCCCGCGACACTGGGGCTGCACCTCTCCAACGAGGCAACAACGAGAAGTGCACATTCACGAAACCGGCGTCGGTCGTGGCAAGCACGTCGGGACGAAGAATCCTTCCGTAGGCAACCACTACAGCGACATCGAGATTCGTGCCGACAAACAGCTCGAGCAGTTCGTCGTCGCGGCGCGGTTGATGGACCTGGAGGCCCCACTCCTGGGCCGCCAACTTCACGGGGGACGCTTCGACGCTCCGGCCTCTTCCCCTGGGTCGATCGGGTTGCGTAACCACGAACTCGACTGCGGCAACCTCCATCAGCGCCGCTAGCGAAGGCACTGCGGCGGCGGGCGTGCCGAGAAAGGCGGCCCGCACTAAGGATGATCTATCAGGCCTAGTGACGATTCTCGGATCTCCTTGAGCGCTTGTTTCTTTGTACGCCGGGGCAACCTCTCGAGTAGGAGCATCCCGTTGAGGTGATCGATTTCATGCTGCAACACCCGCCCCATGAGTTCCTCGCCCTCATATTCCACCGGATCGCCCTGCACGTTGGTCCCTCTCGCCTTGGCGTAGCCGGGACGTTTGATAGGCCAGAAGTGGCCGGGAACCGAAAGACAACCCTCATCGAACGTCCACGACCCGGAGACTTCCACGATTTCCGGATTGACCATGGCGAATGGTCCGTCGCCGACGTCCGCGACGAAGATCCGCTTCGAAATCCCGATCTGCGGAGCTGCCAGACCAACGCCGGGCGCCTCGTACATCGTCTCGAGCATGTCATCGACCAGCCTTTGGAGCGAAGAAGGTGCATCGGCCACATTCGCAGCCTTCGCACGCAACACCGGATCACCGAAGGTTCTGATCGGGTAAATGGCCATGGCTACCGTTTCTGAAGTCTTCCGCGGCTGATCGCAGCACCGAGGGATGATACCCACACAGTCATAGATCGATTGGATCGGCGTCGACGCGGACCTTTACGCCGGCGTCTCTCCAACGCTGCACCATCGGCCGCATGCGGACTCTCGTTGGGTGGAGTGACTGTCCTTGGAGAAACCAGCGGGTGCGGCCGCCCCCGGTTTCTGGACCGTGGACCTGGACGTCGTTCGCGGCCAACCCGGCGACGTCCTGTGCGACCAGGTCGACGTCGCCAACGATCTCGACAGCGAGCAACTCGGCGGCAGGTGGCAACCGGTCACGCTCACGATCCTGGCCGAGGCGTTGCAGCAGGTCCATCGGATGTCCGGACCGGAGCATGGCCAGAACCCGGTGGTCCGGCTGGCTCGTCTGAATGATTCCGCGATGTCCCCGACCTCTGACTACGGTCAGAACCACCCTTGCCAACAGTCGCGCCGCATCCTCCTCGGCACGGTAGTGCGGCGCCATCAGCAACGAATCGGCGTCAATCGCAACCGCGAGTGCACTGCGCCGGACGTACGGGAGATCTCTCTCTGACCCGACGATGATCTGCCGATCCGACCCAACCGGGCCTACCCGTTGGGGTGCGAGGTAACGTCCCAACTCATCGACCACCCGCCCGATTCCGGCGCCGAGCGGCTCGAACCGTTGCCCACCACAGTGAACGCAAGGACCCAAGTGGGCGCCGCACCGCTTGCACACTTCGGCACGATCGGGCCCGGCGCCGCACTCACTGCAACGCCGCAGCTCGCGACACCGCACGCAGCGAAACGCCGGGGCGTAGCCACGGCGAGTGACGAACGCGAAGACGCGTCCGCCCTGTTTCGCCGCGGCTCTAATGGCTTGCACGGTTCGCGAGGCAAGGATCCCGCTCCCTGGTGGATCCTCTCGCCGGTCCACCATCTCTACCAGGGGCCACACCCTTGACGGCGTTTCCAATACTGCCGCCCCCTTGGCTAGCGAGTCAACCGTCGGGACCGGACCCAACAGAATCGATGCGCTTCGTTCCAGGAGAGCTCGCCTTCGCACCACTTCACGCACTTGCAGCGTCGGCGTCTGCTTGGACTTCATGGCGCGGCGGCCTTCCTCGATGACGACCCAAAGCGCCGGCCTCGCCAACGGCCAGAGTGCGATTTCGGGAGTGCCGATTGTGAGAACCCCTTCCCCGCCGTTTGCGGTGACCCAGAGCCCTGTTGCCTCGCGGGCGGGTAGCGCAGATGAGACTGTGAGCACGCGCCTCCCAAACACTGGTTCTAGCGTCGCTGCGAGTTGCTCGGCCTCTTGCACGGTCGGAGCTACCACCGCCACGTTCTGGCCGGCTTGTAGAACCCGTGCCGTGATGCCGGCAACGGCTTCGGCGTAGTCGCCGCCAGCCACCAGGCAGGTGGGCCGCCTATGCGCTCCGGAAGCAGCAGCTGCGGATACGTCAGGAGCCGGAGAGACCAGCGAGGGAATCGCTCCCTCAACCGGTGCGCCCCGACCTCGCGGCAGGTTGGGGGGTGCGGAGCGTC
>JASJAS010000170.1 GCA_030066875.1 Acidimicrobiia bacterium
GTCTGCCTTCTTGGCGAGCTTCTTCGCCATCTCCGTCTTGTTCACTATGAACTCCCTGTCTTGACGAACCTCGGGATGTGTTTCCCCGCTTTGCAAGCGCACAAGCTACACCCAAAACCGGCGGAAACAGTGGATTTTTTGCGCGAACCGACACGTTGGACGTTCGCCGACGCTGCTAGACGACGGGCTCGAACCTCGCTTGGAAGAAGCGCAGAGACTCGGGCTCATAGGTGAAGCGCAGTCCAGTCACGAGGTCCGGATGCTGGAGCAGATCGACCACGGCCTCTGCCGTGACGTCCATATGTGCCTGGGTGTATACCCGGCGGGGGATGGCCAGCCGGACCAGCTCGAGCTTCGGGTAGTGATGGTCGCCCGTCTCCTTGTCACGTCCTGCCGAGACCACGCCCCGCTCCATGCCGCGCACGCCTGATTCGATGTACAAGGCGGCGGTGAGCGCTTGAGCCGGGAACTGATCGTGCGGAATGTGAGGCAGGATGGCCTTGGCATCGAGGAAGACGCCGTGCCCTCCAACCGGCCGGATGATCGGGACTCCCGCTTTGATCAGCGCGTTGCCCAGATACTCCACCTGACCCACCCGGGCATGGACATGGTCATCAGTGTCCACCATCTCCCGGATGCCTCGGGCGAGCGCTTCCATGTCGCGTCCCGACATGCCGCCGTAGGTGTGCAATCCTTCGAAGGCGACCAGCAACGCCCGCGCCTGTTTGGCGAGTTCCGGGTCGCGCAGGGCGAGGAAGCCGCCGATGTTGACGAGGTTGTCCTTCTTCGAAGACACCGTCGCCCCGTCGCTGTATGAGCAAATCTCGCGCATGATTTCCGCGACGGACTTGTCGTGGTAGCCGGCTTCTCGCTGCTGGATGAACCAGGCATTCTCGACTGCGCGGGTGGCGTCCAGCATGACCAGGATGTCGTGCCGGTGACACAGCTCGTATGTAGCCTTGAGGTTTGCCATGGAGAGTGGCTGGCCGCCCGCCATGTTGACGTTGGTTTCAACGGAGATGTACGGAATCCTCTCGGCGCCGACGTCATCGATGAGCCGCTGCAGCTTGTCGAGATCGATATTGCCTTTGAAAGGGTGCAGGCTGGTCGGATCGTGGGCATCGTCGATGATGACGTCGACGAAGATGCCTCCGGCGTGTTCCTGATGGAACCGGGTCGTTGTGAAATACATGTTGCCCGGGACGTAGTCGCCTTCCTTGATGAGGATCTGACTGAGGATGTGTTCGGCCCCGCGGCCCTGGTGGGTCGGGATCAGCTCCTCATAGCCATACACATCGTGGACGGCATCGACGAGGTTGTAGAAGCTCTTGCTTCCTGCATAAGCCTCGTCACCGATCATCAGCCCTGCCCACTGGTAATCGGACATCGCGGACGTACCGGAGTCGGTGAGAAGATCGATGTAGACGTCTTCGGAGCGCATGAGGAATGTGTTGTAGCCGGCTTCTTCGGCGGCGGTGAGGCGCTCTTCACGGGTGGTCATGCGGATCGGTTCGACGACCTTGATCTTGTATGGCTCGGCCCAGCTGCGACGGCTCATGCTGCTTCCTTTCAATCGGTCGCCGGTACGCCCAAATACCTGGCAGTTCTTCGACGTATCAATCTTGATGATATGATTCCTGCGGTCATCGTCAAGATCAACCGAAAGGTATTCGGCAGATGGTGTCCACAACGCCGCTCGACCGAACAGATCGCGCCATCGTGGCGCTTTTGCAGCAGAATGCGCGCCTCTCCAACAAGGAAATCGCCGGGCGGGTCGGTATCGCTCAATCGACCTGCTCCGAGCGGATCAGACGTCTCGAGACGGCGGGGGTGTTCCGCGGCTTCTACGCCGATATCGACCCTGCCGTCGTCGGTGTCGGGCTCCAGGCGCTGATCGCAGTGCGACTGCATCGACACGAGACAACCCAGGTGGAGAGATTCCGCGCCTATGCGGAGCAACTCTCGGAGGTGGTGGCGTTCTATCACATGGCCGGCAGCAACGACTTCTTGGTGCACGTGGTGGTGCGCGACTCCGATCATCTTCGCGACATCGCAATGGGCGCCTTCACCGCTCAGCCGGAGGTGGCCCACATCGAGACCTCGATCATTTTCGAGCACACCAGGTTCCGCCGCCTGCCTGACTATGGCTGATGTCATCAGCTTCGAGTTCGATGAGATCGAACTCAGCGTGGCATTGGGTGGAACACTCCGGATCTGCGATGCAGCCCCTGCGTCACAACGATGAAGCCGAGGACGCTAGGAAGGGTGACGAGAGCGATGGCGCTGCCAACCGATAGGGAAGTTGCCGCCAGCGCTCCTACCGCAACCGGCGCCGCCAGCGTCGCGATGCGGATTCCCGCGGTGAGGGCGCCCAACCCGACCCCGGGGCGTCCCTCGAACTGGGCGGCATCGTCGTACAGACGGGGAAGCAACATGGCAATACCGAGGCCTGCGACCAGGTAGCCCGCAAGAGTTGTGTAACGATTCGGCGTCAGAGAAGCGATGGCAAGGCCGACCCCGGCGGCCACAATCGCCACCTGCAACAACCGGTGGGTCCCGAGGCGAATCACGGCCCAATCTCCGGAGAAGCGCCCGATCGTCATACCCGTAGTCGCCGCGATGTAACCGAGGCCGGCGAACCCCGCTCCGACACCAAAGTCATCGACGAGGCGGAATGCCGCCCAATCGCTCGAGGTGTATTCCAGAACCACCGCAAAGAAGCCGGCGAGCAAGAACATGACGAGCACCGGGTTCCACCAACGCCGGGTTGTCGCCGGTTCTGCACCGGGGACCGGCTCGCTTGTCTCGTCCGTGCGCAGCAGACCTCGCGCAACGAACGTCAGCACGAGCAGCAGAACGAAGCCGGCGCCGACGAGATGGGTCTGCAGCGGAACGCCAAGGGCGGCGATGCCGGCTGCCGACAAACCGCCAACGACAGTGCCGAGACTCCACAGTCCGTGCAACCGGTTCATGACAGGAACCCGGCGTCGGGCGCTCAGCCACGATGCCTGCATGTTCATCGGGACGTCGACCAGGACGTCGAAAGCCATCATCCCGGTCAACCCGATCAGGAGGACGACGGGGGTGACGGCCAACCCGACGACCCCGAGCGACATCGATATGACGATCCCGGCGCCGATCATCACTCGCCTGGTACCAAATCGCTCGATTGTTCGCCCAACCACCGCGCTACCGGCGAGACCGGCGACGGCCGCCGCCGATATCAGTAAGCCGACGCCGGCAACACTGATCCCGACCTGGTCCCGGATTTCCGGCAGTCGGGGAATGAACGATGCAGGAAGTGCGCCGTTGACGAAGAACTGGGTTGCGACGGCCGCGAGAGCACGCCTATCGACACCTCTGTCTGACAATGCGCTGTTGCGGTCGGGCACGGGAATCTCGGTTCGGCTTTGGCCGGGGAATGTCAGAGGAGGATACGTCGATTCCCCGCCGATGAGGCGATGCGGTCCGTCTGTTCTGGGCGAGCCGAGTCGGGCACGTACAATCACCGACATGAGAATCGTGTTGGTTGGACCGGGCCGGGCCGGCATGTCGCTTGCGTTGGCGTTCGACGCTGCGGAACATGACATCGTCGGCGTTGTCGGACGCACCGCGGAATCAGCTCAACGGGGTGCTGCCATGGTGGGCGCGGCGGCATTGACCATTGGAGATGAGTTACCGGGCGCGGATCTCTGCGTGATCGCTACCCGCGACGCAGTCATCGGCGCGGTGGCTCAGGCACTCGCCGACGATCATCTCAACTGTGACGCTGTGGTTCACGTCTCCGGCCTGACCTCGGTTGATGTGCTCGCGCCGCTCAAGGCGCGGGCCATGATCGGCTCATTCCATCCACTGCAATCGTTGCCGACACCCGAGGCTGGAGCAGCGCGGCTTGCCGGAGCCCACATCGCCGTTACCGCCGATCCGCCGTTGCGTGCCCGGCTCGAGCAGTTAGCGACGGACGTGGGTGCAACGCCCTTCGCGCTCGAAGACTCCGCCAAACCGCTCTATCACGCGGCCGCCTCAGCCGCCGCCAACTTCCCAATCGCGGCGCTGTCGATGGCAGAGGACCTATTCGCCGAAGCCGGGGTTCCCTGGGAAGCGGCGCGACCGCTGGTTGAAGCCGTGGTTGCCAACGCTTTCGACCTCGGGTCACGTGCGGCCCTGACCGGCCCGGTTGCTCGCGGCGACCTCTCCACAGTGGCTGCACAGCTTGCCGTGGTGGAGGCCGAGTACCCGGCATGGCGGGTCGAGTTCGCCCGATTCGTCGAGATGCTGGCAGCACTGACCGGGCGGACAGAACAGTTCGAGCCCGTACTGAACGCTGAGGGCATCGACTGATGCGTATCGCAAAGACATTCGCTGAGACCCGGCTCGTGTCGAGCGGAGAGATCGGGTTGGTGCCGACGATGGGCTTCCTCCACGAAGGCCACCTTTCGCTGATCGAGGCCGCCCGCCGCGACCGCGACAATGACACCGTTGTGATGTCGCTGTTCGTCAACCCGCTTCAATTCGATCGGGATAGCGACCTTGCTCGCTATCCCCGGGATGCGGAGCGTGATATCGAGCTGGCTGCGGCCGCCGGGGCCGACGTTGTCTTTGCGCCCGACGTCGACGAAATGTATCCGGGGGAGCAACTCGCCAGGGTGAACGTCAAGCGCCTGAGCGAACCGATGGAGGGACCAAACCGCCCCGGGCATTTCGAGGGCGTTGCCACGGTCGTCGCCAAACTCCTCGCCGGGATTCGGCCTGACCGTTCCTATTTCGGCCGCAAGGACGCTCAGCAACTCGCCATCGTGCGCCGCATGGCCGTGGACCTGTCTTTTCCGGGAACCATCGTCGGCGTGCCCATCGTCCGGGAAGCGGACGGTTTGGCGCTGTCGAGTCGGAACATCTTCCTTTCCGACGCTGAACGACGGGAGGCACTGGCCTTGAGCCGAGGTCTCATGGAAGCGGCTGATGCTGCTGAGGCCGGGGAAACCGCCGCTTCCCGACTCACAGGAGCGGTCCTCGAGCAGATTCGTGAGGGCTCGAGCGTTTCGGTCGAGTATGTGATGCTGGCAAGCCAGGACTTGGTCGAGCCGCTGAGCGAGCTCGACCGCCCCGCGTTTCTGGCGTTGGCGGCGTGGTCGGGCGGGACTCGGCTCATCGACAACGTGCATTTTGACGAAGCAGAGGATGGCTTTCGGGCCGACCGCGGAACCCGTCTGCAATCGAAAAGTGTCCTGTACGGCAACGCGGGCAGTAGAGAGGAGAGCCGTGATGCTGTTGACAATCGACATCGGTAACACCCAGACCGCGGTCGGTCTCCTCAATGGCGAGGAGGTAGTCGCCCACTGGCGGCTGACCACCGATGCCGACCGCACTGAGGACGAGTTGCGGGTATACCTCGTGGGACTCTTCGGGCTGGAGGGAGTCGAGCTGGGCGACATATCAGGTGTGGCACTCTCGAGCGTCGTACCGGCGTTGACAGCCGCTTTTCGCACGGTGGCAGATTCGATTACCGGAGGACCACTCGTCATCGTGGGACCTGGAGTCAAGACCGGTATGCCGATTCTGATTGATAACCCGCGCGAAGTGGGCGCCGACCGCATCGCCAATGCTGTTGCAGCCCGGGAGCGACACGGAACACCTGTAGTAGTTGTCGATTTCGGTACATCGACCAACTTCGACGTAGTGAGCGCCGGCGGTGAGTACCTGGGTGGCGTGATTGCCCCCGGTCTTCACATCGCAACCAACGCGTTGATATCCGGAACCGCCGCCCTGCGTAGGGTCGAGTACGCCCCGCCGCGTTCGCCGATCGGGAAGGGCACTGTCGAGGCCATCCAAAGTGGTGCTCTCTACGGTCATGCCGGCTTGGTGGACGGGATCATGGAGCGGGTTTGCGGTGAGCTTGGGGGAGACATCACCAGGATTGCCACGGGTGGGCTGGCGCCTACCATCGTTCCTCATTGCTCGAGCGTTGCGACCATTGACGAATGGCTCACGCT
>JASJAS010000052.1 GCA_030066875.1 Acidimicrobiia bacterium
TCGAAGAAGTCGATTCGCTCGAGGTCGTCGAGTATGTCGCGGATCCGTCCCTGTTCCTGGTCGCGCAGGAATGTGATTGACGTCGAAGCCTTGCGGAGGAAACCACCTCGAGCATTGATCGTTCGGTTGAGGACCTCGAACGCAATACCTCCCGCTACCGCGCCCACCGCCAACCACCCGAAGTGTCCCG
Source organism: Acidimicrobiia bacterium (assembly GCA_030066875.1). GTDB lineage: Bacteria > Actinomycetota > Acidimicrobiia > Spongiisociales > UBA5794 > JAAETI01. Next base: position 191 of record JASJAS010000052.1, read on the forward strand.
CTTCAACGCCGGGGGCGACTATGTCGATAGTCACCGCGGAGAGGAGCGCTCCGGCGCCGAATGCGGTTAGCAATCCGAGGATGAAGTTGGTCGGTTTCCACAGCCGCGAGGTCAAAGCACCGAGTCCGAGCGACGAGGCTGAGACAACCCCGAGCAGGAACGCACCGGCAACTTCTGTCACAAGGCCATGCTCCCACGGTCTATTGCGTCTTCCAGTGCGTCATTCTCGCATATGCAACTCATCTGCGGCCGTTCACGGTTGACAGCGACGGTGCGGTCGAGATGATGGAGATGAGGCATATCAACGCGTGACGACAACTGCGACGGGGAGTGCTCATGGCTTCGACCCTCTTCATCCTCAACGATCCGCCGTACGGCACCGAACGCAGCTACAACGGTTTGCGGCTTGCCATTTCGCTGGTCAAGCGCGATGGCGAGCGGGTCCGCGTATTTCTCATTGGCGACGCCGCAAGCTGTGCCAAAGAAGGTCAGCAGGTCCCGCAGGGCTACTACAACCTCGAGTTGATGTTGCGCGCAATCTTCCGGCGTGGCGGTGAGATTGGAGTGTGCGGCACCTGCATGGATGCCCGTGGCATGGGCGATGAAGAACTCGCTGACGGATGTCACCGCAGCACGATGGACGAGCTGACCAACTGGACCCAGGAGTCGGAGCGGGTCCTGGTCTTCTGATCAATGCGCTTATGGCGGCTAGGGCTGCGAGGCTCGGGTATCTCGTAGGATGGCGATAGCGATGCCAAGGAGCGCCATGCCCGAGTTCCACTACGAGCCGATGTTCCAGTTGGGTGCCGACGAGACCGAGTACCGCCCACTCGATGCCGAAGGATTGGTCGACAAGGCGCATGTTGGTGGTCGTGACATCCTGGAGATCGATCCAAAGGCGCTGCGGTTGCTGGCCGCCGAGGCTGTTCGGGACGTGTCTCATCTGTTCCGGGCTAGCCACTTGGAACAGCTACGGGCGATCCTCGATGATCCCGAGGCCTCCGACAACGACCGATTCGTTGCTCTGGAGATGTTGAAGAACGCCACCATCTCGGCGGCGATGGTGTTGCCATCGTGCCAGGACACCGGGACCGCCATCGTGCACGGCCACAAGGGCGAGAACGTCTTCACCGGCGTCGACGATTCCGACTGGCTATCACAGGGCATCTTCGATACGTACACCGGAACCAACCTGCGCTATTCGCAGATGGCACCACTATCCATGTTCGAAGAGCGCAACACAGGGTCGAATCTCCCGGCACAGATTGAGATCGAATCGGTGCCGGGTGACGAGTACGAGCTGCAGTTTGTCACCAAGGGCGGGGGATCCGCCAACAAGACATTCCTGTTCCAAAAGACCAAGGCCGTCCTCAACCCGCAGTCGCTTGCAGACTTCATCGATGAAGCTATTCGCTCCCTCGGCACCGCCGCCTGTCCGCCCTATCACCTTGCCGTTGTCGTCGGAGGGACCTCGGCTGAACTGACCCTGAAGACCGTGAAGTTGGCCAGCACGAAGTACTACGACACGTTGCCGACGGCGGGAAACGAGCACGGCCGAGCTTTCCGTGACCTCGAATGGGAGGAGCGAATCCACGAGATGACCCGGCTAACGGGCATCGGTGCGCAGTTCGGGGGCAAGTACTTCTGCCACGACGTCCGCGTGATTCGGCTCCCGCGCCATGGTGCCTCGTGCCCGGTCGGCATTGGCGTCTCGTGCTCGGCCGACCGCCAAGTCAAGGCAAAGATCACCGGCGAGGGCGTCTTCCTCGAAGCTCTCGAACGTGACCCTGCCAGGTTCCTGCCTACCCCCGATGCCATCGCAGAGCCGGCGGAGGCAGTACGGATCGATCTCGACCGACCCATGGACGAGATACGCGCGGAGCTGTCGAAGCATCGGGTAGGCACCCGGCTGGCGCTGACCGGAACCATCGTGGTGGCTCGTGACATCGCCCACGCCAAGGTCGCCGAGCGGCTGGACGCAGGTGATCCTATGCCGCAATACCTCCAGGATCACATCGTCTACTACGCCGGCCCGGCGAAGACACCCGAGGGCTATGCCTCCGGGTCCTTTGGGCCGACGACAGCGGGGCGCATGGACCCATACGTCAATCGCTTCCAAGCGGCCGGGGGCAGCCTCGTGATGCTGGCCAAAGGAAACCGCTCCAAGCAGGTCACCGACGCATGCGCCGAACACGGCGGCTTCTACCTCGGGTCAATCGGGGGACCGGCTGCCATTCTGGCCAAGGAGCGCATCCGCGCAGTTGAGGTCCTCGAGTACCCCGAACTGGGGATGGAAGCCGTCTGGCGCATCGAGGTCGAGGACTTCCCGGCGTTCATAATCGTCGATGACAAGGGCAACGATTTCTACGCACAGTTTGCGCGCTAGGTGTGAAGATCAGGCGAGGAGTCCGTTCACCGTAGTCAGTCGACGAAACTCACGTACATCGTCCGAATGATCGAATCGGCGACCCTTGCCCTCCTCGAGCGCTGAGAGATGGGCGGCCTCGACAAACACCTGAGCACTCAACACATCGTTCTGCGTGACGGCGAATGGCTGCCCGGAGTCAACCGCATCTCGGAAGCCGCGGTGCGCACGCTGGTACGCCCTGTGAAACCGCGGCTGGAACTCGGCATAGTCACCGTCAAAGGTGGTCATATCGAAGACGGTAGAGGCCTCATGGAGCTCACCCTCGTTCGTCCATAACTCGACCGGAATCGGGCCGGGATAGCCGGAGAAGCGCCCGACGTGGAGGGTTCCTTCCGTGCCGATGACATACGTCTCGTTGTTGTAGCCGGAGGCATGCGTGCGGCTCAGATCGAGGCGCCCGATAGTGCCGGCCTTGGTGGTGAAGCCAACAAAGGCGGTATTTCCACCCTCGTCGACGGGACTGTCGTATTGCTTGGCGTTGTACATCCGGGCCCAGACCTCATCGGGGTATTCGCCGAGCAACCAGATTGCCTCGTCGGCAACATGGATCCCCATATCGATGATCAGCCCGCGACTGGTGTACGTCGGTGGCGGAGGGTATTGGTCGCGCAAGATCGAGCGGATCTCCCGGATGTCTCCGATGAGACCACCATCGAGCAACTGCTTGGCGTGCCTCAGTGCCTCGTCAAAACGGCGCTGCAAACCGATCTGGATGATGGTGCGGTCGGTGCCAACCGATTCCACGAAATCGAAAGCCTCAGGAAGATCCGACGTGAGCGGCTTCTCCAGATAGACGGGAATGCCGGCTTCGACGAACGGTCGCGCATCCCTCGCATGATCCTTGGTATGGGAAGAGATGATGACCGCGTCCAGCGGACTGTCGGCCAACATGGCCGTGGGATCGTCGAAGACGGGAGCGGACGGTTCCCCCAACGCGTGTCGCGCTTCTTCCGCGGCGACGAGCACCTCGTCTCCGATCGCCGCTATGGCGTGGCCTTGCTCTTTGACGATCTGGCCGTGGACTCGGCCGATCCGTCCTACCCCGTAGAGGCCATATCGGAAGACACGCGGCATGGGATGTCCTTTCTGATCGTCCTCTGCGTCGATGGTAGTGATGGCACTGGAGCCGTCAGCTCTGGAGACGTTTGGGCTCTGGTGCCTCACAACGGGACAAATACCTGACGCGAGGTGTCCTCATCGGCGGGTCCCGTTCGTAAGTAGGGTGAGGTGCGGGAACGGCCCGCGCCAGAAGCCAAGGAGTAGTCATGAGTCAATACCTGTTGTCGACATACGCCGTCGAGGGAGGGGTGCCCGGGGCACCGGCGACACCGGAGGAGATGCAGGCGTTCATGCAGCGGGTCATGGAACTCGAAGCCGAGATGGACGAAAGCGGCACCTTTGTCTTCGGTGGCGGACTTCACGGTCCTGATGCGGCCACGGTGGTCAACAACAGTAAGGCCGAGGTAGTGATGACCGATGGGCCGTTTCCCGAGGCGAAGGAACACATCGCCGGCTTCTACATCATCGACGCTGCCGATCTCGATGAAGCTCTGGCCTGGGCAGGCAAGGTATCGGCTGCGACGAATCACCCGATTGAGGTTCGCCCGTTCCGGGCAACGGGGCGCGTAGCCGACCACATGAAGGAGATGCAGGGCGGCTGAGCCTGTGGGTGACCCGACCGGCGCTGGTGTCACTGTCGAAGCGGTCTTCCGTGATGTCTACGGCCAGGCGGTGGCAGCGCTGGTGAGAGTATTCGGAGACATCACGCTCGCCGAAGATGCAGTCCAGGATGCCTTTGTCACAGCGAGCGATCGCTGGCCACGTGAGGGCTTTCCGCCCAACCCGGGGGGATGGATTGTCACGACTGCTCGGCGGCGTGCCATCGATGTTGCCCGACGGTCGGCCCGCGGTCGCCAACTGGAGGAAGAAGCGGGTGCTTCGGGGCTGGTGTCGGGGGCCGATGCGACGATCATGAATGACGTTGGACCCGTCCAAGACGACCGGCTCAGGCTCATCTTCACGTGCTGCCACCCGTCGTTGCAGATTGAGCACCGGGTAGCACTGACGCTCCGCTTACTGGGCGGGCTGAGCGTTGCGGAGGTAGCTCGCTCGTTCCTCGTGAGCGAAGCGGCGATGACCAAGCGGCTTGTCCGGGCCAAGTACAAGATCAAAGCGGCGAAGATACCGTATCGGGTGCCCAGCAATTCTGATCTGCCGGCGCGACTCGAGGCCGTGTTGGCGGTGCTCTATCTGATCTACAACACCGGTGCCGACGATCGGGACCGAGCTCAGCTGCGTCGCGAGGCAATCCGGCTGGCCCGGCTGCTCGTCGAGCTGATGCCCAGCGAGCCCGAGGCGGCTGGGTTGCTCGCGCTGATGTTGCTCAACGAAGCTCGTATGCCGGCGCGATTGATCTCGAATGAACTCACACTGCTCAAGGACCAGGACCGCACCCGATGGAACCGGGATCTGATCGGTGAAGGGCATGCCATCGTGCGGTCATGCGTTCGCGGCAACCAGCCGGGTCCCTATCAGATCCAGGCGGCCATCCAGGCCGTCCATTGCGATGCCGACTCGTTCGACAGAACCGACTGGTCCCAAATCCTGACCCTCTACGAGCAACTGGTCGTCTATGCCCCCACGCCAGTTGTCGCGCTCAACCGAGCCATCGCGATCGGTGAGGTGGAGGGCCCGGAGGAGGGCTTGGCCGCGATCGACGACATCGCTCCCGATCTAGATGGTTACCACCTGATGCACGCAACGCGCGGCACGCTGTTACGCCGGCTCGGGCGACGACAAGCCGCGTATACGGCATTTGGCAAGGCTCTGGAGCTCGCACCACTAGAGGCCGACCGGCGATTCTTCGCGCAGCAAATAGCGGAGCTGGCGTGACGCCTTTCAGAGTGTCTTGACCATCCGAGCCACATTCGTGCGGGGCAAGCCGAAGAATCGCGGGGATTCGGATTCGACCTCGAAGCCGAAGCGTTCATAGAGCTGGCGCCCGCGACGGTTCTTGGTAGCGACGTCCAGACTGAGCCGCTTGGAGCCGGAACGCCGCGCCTCGCCTTCGAGTCTCTGCAACAGCTGTGTGCCGATCCCGCTACCGCGGTACGCCGGTTCGACCGCCAGGGCTCTCAAATAGAAGTCACCATCTGGGACAACTTCCATGAACCGCAGGGGTCGTTGCGCTAGCCATTCCATCAGGGATTGCCGCCACCTGCGCCCGGAGGCGGCGGCTTCGGCAGTGATGACTTCGTCGGTGTGGTTGCGGTGCTCTTCGCCCGTGTAACCCGATCCCGTTCCGAGGATTCGTCCGTCGCGTTCGGCGAACGTCACGTATGAGTAGCAAAGGTCATGGCCCGGTTGGATGAAGGCCCGGGCGATGACTTCTCCGGCGTGCTTCCCGAACTTCATACGCATCATGCCTTCTTGGGCATAGTCGACGAGTCGAGCAAACACCAGCCCATCCTCCAATGTCGGGTCGGCATGTCGAAGCGAGATCGGTGCCTCCATCTTCAAAGTGCCTCCTCAATGCCGGCACCCATCAATCTATCGGCAAACGCTGTCGCCGAAGTCACCTCGAGCCCTGGTCGACGCGTCGGGTCCCAGACCCTGCTGTCTATCTGCATCGGGAACCGTCGATTAGCGGATTGGGTCGAATGGGCCCCGTGGCACTCCGGGTTGGGTCGGAGGACCCTTTCGGCTGTCTCGCGCATCGAGTCTTCTGATGGTATGACCGGAAGTGCGACAACCGGCGGCCAGGCGCCGCCGATCAGAGTGCCGATGCACGGCTTGACCCGGTACTTGCGTGCTGAGGTCGAGGTCACCGACGGAGTGATGGCCTGGCAGATGCCGCGAACACTGCTAGGCGTTCTGCCGATTGGCGCAAGGCGGGTTGCCGTACCTATCGCCGAGGTCGAGTCGATCGCGGTGAGCCGGACCGTGCGCCCGCTTCGCTTGGCAGTGGGATTGGCTGGGGTGATTCTGCCCTGGTTCTTTCTGCCATGGTGGGCTGCTCTCCCGCTGCTGGTCCTAGGGCTCTGGGTGGCCCTCGTGGCGTTGGGTCCACAGATCGAGGCAGTGACAACTTCAGGGGCCAAGTATCGGGCGGAGGTCTGCTTTGGGCACCAGTTCGACGCGGAGTTGTACATGGACGTGGTTCGTCAGCTGTCCAGAGAGGCGCGAGAGAACTGAGGCATTCGCCGATCATGACCTGGCGGCTCAGCTCTAGGGATCTCCGCCATGCCGCTGGGCTGCGTTCAGTTCGTCGCAAGTGCGTAAGCTCATCCCATGGAGATCGAACGACCGCCCGACGTTCCGCTGTTGATCGCAGCCACCATCGACTGTGCCGACCTCGATACGATGACGCGATTCTGGGGTGACCTGCTCGATGTGGAATTCCAGGTTGTCGAGCACTTCGGTTTCCTCGCACACGCCCCCGATCGGAAGGTCACTTTGTGGCTCCAACGGGTGCCCGAGGAGAAGACGGGCAAGAACCGAGTACATCTCGACTTTGTTGTTGCCGATCTCGACGCGGCGCTGCGCCGAGTGGAATCGCTGGGAGGAACGATTGGCGAACGGCAGGAGTGGCAAGGGCACATTTGGAACGTGTGTTCCGACCCCGAAGGCAACGTGTTCGACATCATGCAAGGGCAGCAACCGTAGCTAACGGAGGGCGCCACCATGAATCTGTCAGCATCCATCGATATCGACCGGCCCTCGGAAGAGGTGTTCGACTACGTGAAGGACGTGGGTCACGATGTCGAGTGGCGCACAGGGGTAGTAGAGGCGAGTGTCACGTCCGACGGTGAGCCGGGAGTCGGCTCGACCGGCTTCGATCGCATCGACAACAAGGGGCGCAAAATGGTCTCGGAGTGGAAGGTCGTTGAGTGGGTGCCGGGATCCCATTTCCGATGGGACCTGACCTCGGGACCTATCAAAGGGATCGGCGGCTACATCTGCGAGCCGGCCGGTGATCGAACCCGCTTCACACTCGAAGCGAACGTCACCCCTCGCGGCTGGTTTCGGCTCCTCGGACCCATCTTCGGGATGATCGGCCGCAGGCAGAACCAGTCTGATGTCGCCAAGCTGAAACAGATTCTCGAAGGATCCGAGGCGTCAGGTTGATCAGCCCGGAGGGGACAGCTCAATCTCTCCGGATGTCCATCTGCAGGTACTCGATCCGCTGATCCGGCCGGTAGAACGTTGGTGTCGGGATGGGTCAAGACAGGGCGTCGACCGCGCTTGAACTCCATCTTGGTGAAGGTGCGTTGTTGAACCTGGCGAGCCGCAAGGGAACGGGTATGTCAGGCCTTCTGGTCCGGCTTTGTGGCGAGCGGCACAACATCCGTTTCCCGAATTAGACGTGCCAGGTTCTTCATCACCGCCCGCGCCACATAGGCATCCGCTAGCAGAGAGTCGAAATCGGCGGACCGCAACTTGAGGATGGTGACGGCGTCGACAGCAACCGCGGTTGCGCTGCGCGGTTCGCCGTCGATCAGTGAGATCTCCCCGAAGTAGTCGCCTGCGCCCAGCCGGGCGACTATCCGATCATCCCGCAAGACCTCTACAGTTCCCTTGGTGACGATGCAGAGCGCATCCCCGGGCTCTCCTTGGCGGACAATCGTCTCTCGCGGGGAATAGTCCACTTCGACAGACTTCCGGGCCACCTCGAATAGCGACGCCTTGCTTAGCCCCCTGAAAATCGATACAGGTCGGAGAAGCGGCAACCGTGTAACCGGATTGATCACAGGCATGATCGAATGATAGGTCGCTTGAGCGCGGCTCACCTGTCGATCAGACCGGGCGTCCGGTCCGTTGTTAGCCTCTAGGCAGAGCGGAGGAGTCATGCTCGATGGTCTGCAACAAGTGCGGAACCGATAACAGACCCGACCGACGGTTCTGTGGCAACTGCGGCCACCCGCTCACAACTCCTTGCCCATCATGTGGAAGCGCCAACGACGTCAGCGACAGGTTCTGTGGCAACTGCGGAGCAGCGCTAGAGCGTACGAGCGCCTCTGAAGGGGAGAAGGCCGGCGCGGGATTGCACCGTGACCCTCACGAACGGCGTTTCGTCGCTGTGCTGTTTGCTGATCTCGTTGGTTCGACGCATTTTGCCGAACAGCGGGATCCCGAGATGGTACGCGCCGCGCTGACTGCCTACTACGAGAGGGCCAGAGATGTGCTCACGAGGTTCGGCGGCACGGTCGAGAAGTTCATCGGCGATGCCGTGATGGCGGTCTGGGGAGCAACCGTTGCACACGAGGACGATGCCGAACGGGCCGTTAGAGCCGGGCTCGAACTCATCGAAACCGTGGCTCGGATTGGCGACGAATTGAACGAGGAAGACCTATCTCTCCGGGTTGGCGTACTCACCGGGGAAGCTTCGGTCTCCCCGGCGACACCGGAGCAAGGTCTCGTCGTTGGCGACATGGTCAACACGGCATCCCGGCTTCAATCGACTGCAGAGCCTGGGACCGTGGTTGTTGGAGAACCGACATACGACATCCTTCGGGGAGTGGTCGAGTTCGAGTCCCTCGGCGAGCGGGATCTCAAGGGCAAGTCGAAGCCTGCTCGGATATGGCGTGCGATCCGCATCAAATCCGATAGAGCGAAGCGCACTAGGGGTGCGGGCTGGGAGCCTCCATTCGTCGGCCGAAGAGAAGAGCTACATCTCTTGAAGGATGCCCTCCATGCGACTGAACGATCCGGGCGATCCCGACTGGTGTCAGTTGTCGGCGAAGCCGGAATCGGCAAGACGAGACTGGCCGGGGAGTTGCGCAAGTACGTAAGTGGGTTGGCGCGCGATGTGTACTGGCACGACGGCCGGTCACCGGCCTACGACCAGGGTCTCCCATTCTGGGCCGTCGGCGAAATGGTTCGCCAGCGCGCCGGGATCGCCGAAACCGACGATCCGATCCGTTCCCGGACGAAGTTGCGGGCGGCGCTCGAGGAGTACGTGTCGGTGGGTTCGGATCTCGACTGGATCGAGCCGCGACTTGCCGTGTTGCTCGGACTGGCTAACGAGCCGATAGGGTTGCAGGGCGAGTTCTTTGCGGCGGTCCGACGCTTCTTTCAGTGGATTGCAGAACGCGGCCCGGTGGTGTTGGTGTTCGAGGATTTCCATTGGGCAGATGAAGGACTGATCGACTTTGTCGGCGAACTAGTCGAACAGTCGCCACGCCATCCGATACTGACCGTGACCCTTGCCCGACCCGACCTCCTGGAGCGTGTGCCCGGATGGGGCTCAGGTCGGCGCACTTTCGCGTCGGCTCAGCTTGGCCCACTCAGCGATGTGGAAATGTCTGATCTTGTGAAGGGAATGGTCGAGGGTGTGGGTCCCGATCTCGTGGCCGCCATCCGTGAGCGCGCCAACGGCGTACCCCTCTATGCGGTCGAGATCGTTCGGATGCTGCTCGCTGACGGCACCCTCACCAAGAGCGGGGAGGCTTGCTGCTCGCCGACGGAGGATCTGTCGCGGGTTCGAGTCCCTGACACGGTACGAGCTGTAGTCGAGGCAAGACTGGACCGGCTCCCGTCCAACAGTCGTTCGTTGCTTCAAGACGCGGCGGTTCTTGGTGCTTCCTTCACCAGCCGCGGACTTGCGGCTATGTCCGGATTAGACCCAAGCGCCCTCGAGGTTGTCCTCGAGCAACTCGTGCGTCGAGAGCTGCTCGAGTTCGAGAGCGATGCGAAGTCGCCTGAGCGAGGCCAGTACCGGTTCGTGCAGAGCATGATCCGCGACGTTGCCTACGGTCGGCTCACGAGAGAGGAGCGCCGAGTCCGTCACTTGTATGCCGCCGAGTACTTCGCGAGCTTGGGCGAAACAGAACTCGCTGGAGCCGTGTCCAGTCACTTGATGGCGACCCGCGACCTGACTTCTGACTCTGTCGAAGTGCAGGCACTCACGAACCGGGCCACCGTGGCGCTAGCAGAGGCTGCCGATCGAGCATCGCAAGTTCACTCCCATGCCCAGGGATTGGCCATGATCGAGCAGGCGCTCATAGAGACATCGGACGTTTCGGCCATGGCAGCGCTGCAGCAACGGGCGGCTCGTTCGGCGAGCGCGTTGGCCTTGCACGAAAAGGCCATCGACTATGCGCGCCGAGCCCTGGAGTGGCGTCGCGATCAGGGCACGACTGCGGAGGTAGTCGAGGCGGCTGCGCTGCTGGGGGAGGTGTCCTGCAATGCGTTTGCTCCGGGTGAAGCGATAGAGGTTCTCGAACCTCTGCTGCAGGCCCGGTCGAGGTTCGAGGAAGCGTCTGTCGTCTCGGCAGGTGCGCAACTTGCCCGTGCCTACCTGATGCATTTACGCGACGCGGACGCCGCGGAGCTGGCCGATCGGGTAATTGAGCCAGCAGAACGCCTCGGCCTCGTTCCGACGATCATCGATACGCTCATTACCCGAGGCACCGCCCTCGGGAATCTCGGGCGTCTGCACGAAGCGATCGCACTTCTCGAGGGTGCCAGCCGGTTTGCCGAAGAGCACGATCTTCCCGTAGCGCGAATGCGAGCCGCCAACAACGTTGGTCACTTGCTTGCCTATGACGATCATGCGGGCGCTATGGAGGCATGCCGATTGGGGATGGAGGAGGCGAGCCGGCTTGGCGATGTGGGATTCAATGCATCCTTTGCTTGGGCGGTCGCGGCATATCTCGACCGAGATGGCCGATACCGTGAGGCTCAACAGCTCCGCGACGACGTCCGAGATCGGTTCGAACTGCCTGCCGCCTCGCGGCTCTGGTACAAGATGACGGATCTGACGATCCGGGTAGAGCGTGGCGACAGTTCTGCAGTTGATCCTGCCTATGAAGCCGTGCGACGCTCCACCGACGACCCGAACCCCCAGTCACGTGCGTGGGTGCCGCTTGCTCTCGCAAGGCTCGATCTGCTCACCGGCGAGTTCGAATCTGCGTATACCCACGCCATGGGTGGTGACAAGTCTCAACGTTTTCCGGATCACCTCGCCTTGGCCACGATCGCTGCGGCCTTGCAGCAAGACCTCGAGAAGCTGCGGAGTGTCGCTGCTGCCGTTGCTGCCGAACCCGCGCGCGGCCGGATGGTGAGGGCGATAGCCAGCACCGTTGCCGGGGCCCGCGCAGCTCTGGAAGGGAACACCGACACGGCTGTAGCCAGGTTCACCGATGCCCTCCGGTTCCGCTACCTCCGGCTCGACCGCGCTAATCTCCAAGGGTTGTTCGCGACGCTGGTTGGACGGGACAACCGCGAAGCGCGCACAGCATCCGATGACGCATCTGCGACATTTGTGGAGTGTGGTGCCGTCGCCTATTTGAACCTCTACTCGTCGGGGTTGCCGCCGCTCGAGGAGCAACGCGCGTCAAGCGCTTGACGTCGGAACGAAACGGACCTCAGCCGACCGCGCCGCCGGGAGCCAATCGGCCGCTCTCGTATGTGGATGCGACCGCCGCGGCCCGATCACTGACTCCCAGCTTCTCGAAGAAGAGCCTACTGGCGACTGTCCCAGCCTCACTCCCAGCGGAAAGCCCGAACCGCGAGGAACCCCACGACAACCGCATAGGCGAGCATCACGAGGATATTGACCGCGCTGGGAGTCATTCCGAACCACGAATCCTCGAGGGCTTGTACCGCGGATCCCAGAGGAGTGATATCACTGATCAGTAGCAAACCATCGGGCATGAGCCTCCGCGGCACCCACATCCCACCCAGGAAGAGCAACGGAAAGAACATGGCGAGACCAATCGCTTGTCCGGCGGTGGTAGTGCGCACCAACGCTCCGATCAGCAGCCCGATCGCGAAAACCGACAGCATTGCCAGGATGAATCCGATCACGAACCAAGCCGGGGATTTCGGGAACGGCATATCGAAGGCCAACACTGCGATTCCTATCGCAATCGCAGCAGCGAGAACACCCACGACAGAATGGACCGCCAGCTGCGCCCACAGCAGGCGAGCCGGGTGCACCGGAGTCGTGCGCAAGCGCCGCAGAATTCCGAACTGGCGGTACGTTCCCAGAATGGGCGGGAGAGTGACCAGGCCCAGAGTCGCAACGCTCAGCGCGATCATCATGGGTGCGTAGACGTCGAGGTAGCGCAGGCCGTCGAGATCACTCGTCGGCTCGTCGAACCCCGGGAAGAGATAGCCAAGCGCCAGAATGAGGGCGCCGGGAAAGATGAGGCCGAAGAACAGTGCCATAGGATCCCGCAAGAAGAGCCTGCTCTCGGTTCGGGTGAGCGTCGTTGTTGCCGACATCAGGACTCCTCTGTGAGTGTTTCGGCGGATCCGGTCTCGTCGCCGGTGAGTGCGAGATAGGCGTCTTCCAGGTTGTGCTGCTCGATGCGGAGCCCCTCGGCGATCACCCGTCGCTGCGCCAGCAGTGAGGTGACCGAGTGGACTACGTTCCCGGTACCGGTGACGATCAGCTGCGACCCGTCATGATCAACAGAGGTGACATCGGGCAGGGCTGCCAGCAGCGCATCGTCCATGGGGACCGAGGGACGGAAACGCAACTTCTGCTCAGACCCAAGCCTCTCGACGAGTCCCGCCGGTGTGTCGATCGCTACGATTCTGCCACGAGCAACGACCATGATCCGATCACACAGTCGCTCGGCTTCCTCCATGAAATGCGTCACGAGAACCACCGTTACACCGGCCTTCTTGATGTCTTCGATGTTGTCCCAAACCGACCGCCGAGCCGCAGGATCGAGGCCCGTGGTCAGCTCGTCGAGGATGGCAATCTCAGGAGAGCCCACCAGGGCCAGCGCCACCGCAAGGCGTTGCTTCTGCCCGCCAGAGAGATCCGCGTAGCTCGTATTCACCTTCTGGTCTAGCCCGAGGCGGACAAGCAGGTCGTGCCAATCAGCCGGATGGTCGTAGAACGAGGCGTACAACTCGAGTGCTTCCCCGACCCGGATCTTGTCTTGCAAGCGGCTCTCCTGGAGCTGAGCACCGACCCGCTGTGTGACCTCATAGCGGTCTCGAACTGGGTCGAGCCCAAGCACCCGAATTGTTCCCCCGTCCGGCTTGCGGAGGCCCTCGACAGACTCCACCGTAGTTGTCTTACCCGCCCCGTTGGGACCGACGATCCCAAAGATCTCGCCCTCGTCGACGCTGAAGCTGACACCGTCTACCGCACTGACGTCGTCATAAACCTTGGTGAGGTTCTCTACTTCGATAACCGGCATCGTTGCTCCTTCCAACCTTGTCACGAACAGCGTGCGGGATGACGTGCGTGATGCTTATCGGCTGATCGGCCTGTCTTCGATCAACCGATCGGCTGATGCGAAATGGTCCTTTGGCAGACTAGACGGGGG
>JASJAS010000171.1 GCA_030066875.1 Acidimicrobiia bacterium
CATTCCTCGCGTTCTTTTTCGTCTACCCACTCGTAACTGTGCTGATCACCGGCTTTTGGACCGACGGCGGCCTGGACGCCGGCCCGCTGCGAACGGTGTTCGGGCGCAGCGCGCTGGTCAACGTTGCCTGGTTCACGCTGTGGCAAGCGGCCGCCTCGACGTTGCTGACTCTGCTCATCGGACTACCCGCAGCCAACGTGATGGCACGATACGACTTCCCGGGGAAGCGGTTTGTGCGGGCCGCCATCGTGGTGCCCTTCGTGTTGCCGACCGTTGTTGTCGGCAGTGCTTTTCTCGCCGTCCTCGGCCCCGACGGGCCGCTCGGTATCGACCTCCGACAGACTGTGTGGGCAATCCTTATTGCTCACATCTTCTTCAATTACGCGATCGTTGTGCGCGTTGTCGGGACTTACTGGGAGCGAATCGATCCGCAACTGCTCGAAGCGGCTGAACTACTCGGTGCCGGAAGGCTCGATGTGTTCCGCAAGATCACCTACCCGATCCTCCGACCCGCAATCGCCTCTGCCGCGTCGCTCATCTTCCTCTTCACGTTCACGTCGTTTGGGATCATCCTGATCCTCGGGGGCATCAGCCATGCGACCATCGAGGTCGAGATCTGGCGACAAGCGACCGGTCTACTCAACTTCGAGGTCGCCGCGGCCCTCGCCTTTCTACAGATGGCAGGGATCACGCTGATCCTCCTCCTGTACTCGCGCTATCAGGAACGCCGCTCCGTCCAGTTCGCCCACCGCAGCATCACAATGTCAAAGCGACCCGCGCCGGGAGCACAACGCCGGCATGTGATCAGCAATCTGGTGGTGATGGCCCTGCTGCTCGGAACTCCCCTAGTTCTCCTCGTCGAGAGATCTCTTCGCACCGGCTCGGGATACGGTCTCGACGGCTACAGCGGCCTGGGAGAACAGATCGCGGGTTTGGGGGCTCCGGCGACAACGGCAATCTGGAATAGCGCCCGGTTTGCCGTTGTCGCAACCGTTATCGCGGTTGCCGTCGGTTTGGCGGCCGCGACCGTGATCGCCTACCGGCGTGGCTGGCTGTCACGCAGCTTCGATGCCCTCCTTATGTTGCCGCTGGGAACCTCCGCGGTGACGTTGGGTTTCGGGTTCTTGCTTGCTCTCGATGAACCGGTCGACCTGCGTACGTCCATTTGGATCATCCCGATCGCCCATGCCCTTGTGGCCGTTCCGTTCGTTGTCCGCACCGGAGTGCCGGTGTTGCGTTCTGTCAAGCACCGTCTGCGTGAGGCGGCGGCAACGCTTGGGGCCGCCCCGGAGCAGGTTTGGCGGGAGGTCGATCTACCGCTCGTGAGCCGGGCCGCCTTGATTGGTGCGGGATTCGCGTTTGCGGTCTCGCTCGGTGAGTTCGGCGCAACGTCGTTTCTCGCGGTGCCGACCAACCCGACTCTGCCTACCGCGATCTTTCGACTGTTGGGCCGACCAGGCACGACGAGCTTCACAAGCGCCATGGCGCTGAGCACCATTCTCATGATCGGCACCGCCGGTAGCGTCTTACTCATAGAACGACTGCGCAAGAACGTCGCGGGTGACTTCTGATGCTGCAGTGTTTGCGCCTTTCAGTCCTCTTCGATGACACCCCTGCCCTCGATGCAGTCAATCTGACGGTCCACGACGGTGAGGTCGTAGCCGTCATGGGACCATCTGGCTGCGGTAAGACGACGTTGCTGCGAGCCGTTGCCGGCTTGCAGAAGCTGAACATTGGAACCGTGGCCTGGGATGGCCGGAATCTACGCGACACCCCGCCGCATGCCCGCGGCTTTGGGTTGATGTTTCAGGACTACGCCCTCTTTCCCCATCTGGATGTGCAAGGGAACGTCGAATTCGGTCTGCGAATGCGCGGCGACAGCACCGCGGACCGCATCACTCGCGTCGACGAAATGTTGAGCACGGTAGGACTCGACAACTATGCGAATCGCGCAATACACGAACTCTCGGG
Source organism: Acidimicrobiia bacterium (assembly GCA_030066875.1). Lineage (GTDB taxonomy): Bacteria > Actinomycetota > Acidimicrobiia > Spongiisociales > UBA5794 > JAAETI01. The sequence continues at coordinate 1,972 of JASJAS010000171.1, forward strand.
CGGTGAGCAGCAAAGGGTCGCTCTCGCCCGTACTCTGGCACCGTCACCTCGGCTGATTCTGCTTGATGAGCCCATCGGAGCGCTCGATCGTGCACTTCGCGAGCATCTGATCACGGAGATGAGGTCGATCTTCACGCGGCTTGGGGTGACCGCGCTGTATGTGACGCACGACCGCGACGAAGCGTTCGCCGTTGCCGACACCGTCGCCGTCATGAACCGAGGCCGGCTCGTCCGCAAAGGAACCCCTGAAGAGATCTGGGCAGACCCCCAACAGGAGTTTGTCGCCCGCTTGCTTGGATTCGATACGATCGTCAAGGCCAAGGTGTACGACGGCAAAGCCGACCTCGGCTGGGTGATCGTTGGCAGCGACTTGCCCGCTGGTGAGCACCGGCTAGCGATTCCGGCTGCCGCCGTGGCCATCGCCTCCGATGGCTCCATCGAGGGCCGCGTCGTCAACACCACCTACCGCGCCGGGGTGTATGACCTAGAGATCGCAGTGGATGACATCGTCATCCAAGCCACCTCCCCCGAGCGTCACTATCTCGACAGCACGGTGCGGTTCGAGATCATCGCTTCCGAGATCCTCGCTGTCGAGCAGTAGCCCGGGGTACGGCTCAGGCCGTCTCGGTTACTCCTTCTTCGGTGGCGAGAAACTCAACCGGGATGTCATGGGCGTAGACCGGGAGCCGATCTACGACCAGAGCTGCCGGCACCACCCCAACCCGCTTGGCACCGGCCCTAGTCGACTGCAGCAGCCTGTCGAAGTAGGCGGCACCTTGGCCCAGGCGGTTCCCGTACAGGTCGAAAGCCAGGCCCGGGAGCAGTGCAATGTCCACGGCGTCTGGACTCACCAACGTGGCGGATGAATGTGGTTGCAGGAAGCCGGAGCGGTGCACCTCTAAGGGCCCGCCGAGTTCATGTACTGACAAGCCGCCCTCGCGCTCCGGAGTGCGAGTTGCGACAAAGCGGGTTTTGCTGTCGGCCTCAACCAGCGGGACGAGGTTGATCTCGTTGGCCATCGGGAGGAATACGAGAACCGTCAGATCGTTGCTCGGAATGATCCAATCCTTGAGGCCGGCAATGACCTGCTCAGATAGTGCCTCCCAGTCGAGCCTGCCACGTACCGACCTGGCCCATTCCCGCCACACGTCCTTGGGGGAGTCCGCCTCGGGAAGCGGCGGGCTCACTTGCTCAATCGCGGCCCGAGCTTCCCGAACTCGTCCCGGGAAGAGAAGGGGACCATGTACCCGATCTCTCGTCGGATGTCGTCTAGGTGGCCCGCGATGTCCTCGATGGTCAGGTCGCCGTCGTTCGGGTGCTTGAAATAGCCATCGGTCAAACCGATGAAGAACCGGCTCACCGACCCGCCCCCTACCGACCAGATCTCACCCGTCAGTTCGCAGTCTTCTGAGACGAGATAGGCAACGGCCGGCGAGACTTGAGCGGGCGAGAAGAGCTCAACAATCCCGTCGAAGACGCCTTCGGTCATCCGCGTGTGGGCAATCGGAGCCACCGCGTTGACCTTGATGTCGTATTTGGCGCCCTCCACCTTCAGGACGTTCATCAGGCCGACCAGTCCCATCTTCGCCGCCCCGTAGTTTGCCTGGCCGAAGTTGCCCATGACGCCGGACCCGCTGGTGGTGAACACGATGCGTCCGTAGCCCTGCTCTTTCATGTGGACAAAAGCAGGCCGGGTGACGTAGAAGGCGCCGCGCAGATGCACATCCAGCACCGGATGAAGCAGCTCCGGACTCATGTTGGAGAAACTCTTGTCGCGCAAGATTCCGGCATTGTTGATGACGATGTCGAGCCGGCCATACGTTTCCAGCGCTTTGTCGACGATGGCGGCCCCACCTGCAGGGTCGGCTACGGACGAATGCTCGGCGACGGCTACTCCGCCGGCTGCCTCAATCTCTTGCACGACCGCGTCGGCGGCCAATTGGTTGGCCCCTTCGCCGGAGACAGACCCGCCAAGATCGTTGACGACCACGGCGGCACCCCGCGACGCCAGCAGGAGCGCGTGCTCCCGACCGAGTCCGCCGCCCGCGCCGGTGACGATGGCAACTCGGTCCTGAAAATCCACCATGAGAATCCAATCTCTCGGAGCCTGTTACCGCGCACGATAATCGCAATCCAGCGCGCCATCGTGTGGTCAGATGCGCCGCAGTGCTCCAGCGAGATTGCCCCGCGACTCTATAGCTACATCTCCCAACCCGAGCCAGCTGCCCATGGCCCTCAGTTCGATGGAGAGTCGCTCCGCTACTTCCGCGGCATCGACATCTGGTTCGTGATACGAGCCGAGCACGCGCAATACCCCGTTTTTTCGATCCGACTTGAGGTCGACTCGGGCTACGAGGGCGTCATCCATCAGGAAGGGCAGCACGTAGTAGCCGTACACCCGATCTGGCTTGGGCACATAGATCTCGAGACGATAGAAGAATTCGAATAGCCGCTCGGTGCGGTCCCGCTCCCAGACAACCGGATCGAAGGGGCTGAGCAACGCATTCGCCTCGATCCGGCGAGGCTTCTTGGCCTTCGTATGCAAATACGCCTCGTGCTGCCACCCCTCAACGATCGCCTCCTCGAGATCTCCGGCCGCAACCATGTCCTTGAGGATCTTGCGTACGGTCGGCATGTGCAGTCGGTAGTAGTCACCGAGATCGGCCGCGCTGCCGACGCCGTGATGCTTGGCGCTGAGCAGCAATAGCTCGCGGTAGGCCTCTTCCTTCGACGGCGTCGGCGAATTGAGGTGTTCCGGTGCGATGACGCGTTCCGGCAGGTCGTAGAGACGCCCGAAGTTGCTGTTCCTATACGCGGTGATCTCGCCGACCGAGAACAACCAATCGAGGGCGATCTTTCCCTTGCCGTGACCCCACCAGGGCCCAGTGCGGGTGCCCGGGTCGGAAAGCTCGGAGACCGTGAGGGGACCGTGCTCGCTGATCTCGGCGAGGACGGCTTCCAGGTAGTCCGGATGATCCTCGAGCATCGCCCCGGTCCTCGGACCAGGTTCGGCGGCCTCCATTCTCCAACGCAGCAGCCTGTGCAAGTTCACCGGCAGCAGCGAAGCAACGTGACCCCAGTACTCGAACATCTCGCCGCTACGCGCGGTGAACTCGTCGAGAGCGTCGATCGAATACGGACCAAGCCGGGACCACATCGGCAGGTAGTGCGACCGCTGCAATACGTTGACCGAGTCCAGTTGGAGTAACCCAATCCTGTCGATCACCCGACGGAAATGGCGCCGGTCGACTCGACCTCGAGGACGCGGGTCTGCAAAGCCCTGGGCCGCCAGCGCAATGCGGCGGGCCTGACTGTTACTCAGCTTTGTCACCATCTCATCGGTCCCGGGTGGCGGTGGACTACGCTACCCCGATGGCCCGAAAGATCCTGCTCAGCCTCAAGTCGGCAGTGTTTGCCCCGTTGTTCATGCTGTTCACGATCCTGATATCCGCCGTGTTCATTCTCGTCATGAGCCTGCGCTGGCGTTGGGCCGGAGAGGTGCTGATCAAGGTGTGGAGCACCTTTTTCTTGGCGATTCCGCCGGTTCGATGGACGGTCACCGGCACGGAAAACGTGCAGGCGGGGACGCAGTACTTCTTCTTGGCCAACCATCTTTCCAACTTCGACATTCCCTTGCTGTTTCGTGCGATCCCGACGCCGATCCGCTACCTGGCGAAAAAGGAGTTGTACAAGATTCCGGTCTTTGCCCAGGCACTCAAGGTGGGCGGAATCGTCAAGATCGATCGCGGCGCCGGGCCGACGTCGTACGCCGCGATCAACGAAGGGGTCGCCAAGGCAAAGAAGAACGGTTACTCGCTGATTGTGTTCCCGGAAGGAACCAGAAGCAGGGATGGGGATCTGCACGAGTTCAAGAAGGGTGCGTTCCGGATGGCGATCGCTACCGGACTCCCCGTCGTCCCGGTCACCGTCAACGGGACGTGGGAGGTCTGGCCACCCGGCTCGAAGTTGTTCTACAAAGGCGATGC
>JASJAS010000053.1 GCA_030066875.1 Acidimicrobiia bacterium
TTCGATCGAGTCGTGCGCCTCGGCGTGCCGTTCTTCGATCAGCGCAAGACCGGTGGGATCACCTCGCGGCTCACCGCCGACGCCGCCGTTGTGCAAGCCACGGTCTCTACGGCGGTTGCCCAAGCCCTGTCGCAGGGCATCACGCTGGCCGGAAGCATCATCCTGTTGCTGCTGCTGAGCGTGCGGCTGTCGCTGACCGTGCTGACGTTCCTGCCCATCGTGATCATCGCCGCCGCCTTCTTCGGCAGACGGCTCCGCCGAGTCTCCACCGACTTCCAGGACCGTCTAGCCGAAGCCAACAGCCTCGCCGAGGAAGCCATCGCGTCGATCCGGGTGGTGAAGTGGTTCACGGCTGAGGAAGAGACCGCCCGCCTCTACGACCAGGACATCCGTGCCTCCTATGAGGTGGCTGTGCGCCGGGCACGGCTCCGGGCAGTCTTCGTCCCCTCCGTGACCTTTGTGATGTTCAGCACACTGGCGCTGGTGCTGTGGCAGGGCGGCCGGTTGGTGATCAGCGGTGACCTCACTGCAGGAAACCTGGTCACGTTCCTGCTGTACACCCTGACGGTGGCAGGCGCCATCGGTACGTTCACGGGCCTCTACGCACAACTGCAGGAAGCATTGGGGGCATCGCGGCGGATCTTCGAGCTGCTCGACGAACCACCGGAGGTACCCAAAGTGTCCGCCACCGATGACCCGGTGTCTGCCGGCCCCGCGGTGCCTCCCGGAACAGTTGCCTTCGAGAACGTTCACTTCTCCTACGCAGAGCGCGACAACGAAGTGCTCAGCGGGATCAATCTCGACGTCCGCGCCGGCGAACTGGTGGCGTTGGTTGGCCCTTCGGGCGCTGGAAAGACGACGCTGGTCCAGCTGATCGCACGCTTTTATGACGTCACGGAGGGACGAGTCCTCGTCGACGGGACGGACGTGAAGGAACAAGACATCCAGAGCCTGCGAGCCCGGATGGCCGCGGTCCCCCAAGAGGTCGAGCTCTTCTCCGGCACCATCGCCGAGAACCTAAGGGTCGCCAAGTCATCGGCGACCGATGAAGAGCTGGTATCCGCTTGCCGGGCGGCCAACGCCGACGACTTCATAGCCGACTTCCCCGACGGCTATGAGACCGTCGTCGGAGAACGAGGCATCAAGCTCTCGGGGGGCCAGCGACAGCGGGTCGCCATCGCCCGTGCCCTGCTCGCCGACCCTTCGATTCTCATCCTCGACGAGGCCACTAGTTCGCTCGACGCCGAGTCGGAATCACTGGTACAAGCCGCTCTCGAGACGTTGATGGAAGGAAGAACGACGTTGGTCATTGCCCACCGGTTGAGCACGGTGCGGCGGGCCGATCGCCTCGTGGTGTTGGCCGAAGGACGCATCATCGAGGAAGGAAGTCACGTCGACCTTCTCGCCCAGGGCGGCTTGTATGCCGAGCTCTACGGTCGCCAGCTCGAAGTGTGAACTCCTGAGCAAGCCTGGCGATCCCTACCACTCCGCGCATTGATTCGACCACGGAAAATGACTAGTCCATGCTGAGTCAGCAGAAACCCTCCTACCGGCCATGGGGATCGCGAATTACTGTCGAATCGTCGGTTGCCTCTCCAGAAAGGCAACTCGAACAGGGCCAGATAGGAAGGACAGGGGGTAATGCTGATGCATGCGGTTGGGACCCACGACGATCGGACGAGGCCGTGACGGCGCGCAACGGAGCCGGCACGGTCGTTGTACCGCTTCAGGAACTGCTCGAAGCCATGAGCGACGGCGTGTTGATAACTGACGAGAACGGGCGTTGCACCTACTCCAACCGATCGCTCGACGATCTGGTTGGAATGAAGGCTTGCGACCCCGCGCTCAGAGAAGACGCCCCCGGCTGGATCAGTCTGCCTCATCAGAACGACTACCGGCGGCTCATCACTCGCGCGCTGAACGGCAGAATCCCGCGCCGGCCGCAGTCGGTCGACTGGAATCTCGTCAGCGTCGAGGGCGAAGCGATTCCTACGACGACCAAGATCATTCCGATGCACAACGGTGTCGGCCCATCGGCCGCCCTGTTGTGGATCTTCACCCCGGCCCCGGGCGAGGCCCGCGTGATCCATGATCCCCGGAAGCGTGAGCTCGAAGACGCCATGCGCCGCATCGCCGACGAGGTTGCCAGGGCCGGCCTGACCGGAAGCACATCCACAGTCGAGCCGGCACCGAGCCATCCGGACCTCGAGCTGCTGTCGCGGCGAGAGCGTGATGTTGTGACTCATCTGCTGCAAGGCCATCGTGTGGTGTCGATTGCGGAGTTGCTGGAGGTCAGCGAGCACACAGTGCGCAACCATCTCAAGTCGATCTTCCGCAAGCTGGGAGTGCATTCGCAGGCCGAGTTGGTGGACAGGCTGCACAACACGTCGGTCGCCAGCTGACGACGAGCAGCTTCCGGGCGTTGGCACCCGAGCCTGGTAGGTAGTACCGAGCCGGGTAGGTACTAGCCGGGCGACTACGCTGCGGACCGTGACAGATGGTTCTATTGCTGCGGGTGAAGGCTGATGGCCCGGCTCCGGCTCTTTGCCAACCTGAGAGAGGCGGCCGGGACCGGCCAAGCCAGCTTCGCCGGCTCGACGGTGGGCGAAGTACTCGACGCGGCTCAGGCGGAATACGGCAAGGATTTTGCCAAAGGGTTGACCATTGCCAAGGTGTGGATCAATGGCGAACCGGCGGACCGGGATGATCCGGTAGGAGCGGACGACGAAATCGCCCTGATCCCTCCAGTGTCCGGCGGCACCACAGCGACCCGGACCGTCGACGGATCAGGAGCCCTGCTCGTCGTAGCTCTGCTAGCGGCGCTGGTCATTTCGAACCTCGTCGACCGAACCACGTTCATTTTTGTTGTTGTCGGCAGCGCGCTGGCCTGGCTATGGGACACAACCGATGTGTTGCGACTCCGCAAGACAACCATCAATCCGATACCGCTGATGGTTGGAGCCACTGCGGCGGCCAACGGGGCATATCGGTGGGGCGTCGGCGGATTCGCCGGTGGAGTAGCCATTGCCATCATGCTGACGTTGATCTGGAGCGTTTTCGACCCGGCCCATCGCACCACTCGGGCGATGTCGATCGCGATGACGCTGGCCTTGCTGGCGGCGCTGGCAACGGGCAGTTTTACCCTCCTCCACCTCTACTCCGTACCAATGGTCAACGCGGCGCTGGCGATTGCCGCCGCGGCGGGTTTCGCCGCATGGGGAGTGCAGCATTCGGGCGGCGAGGTCGGCGGCCTAGATCCGAATCTGGGAATGGTGCTCGGAGCAATCATCGCCGGACTGATCAGTGGGTTGGCCGCCGAGACACTGAACATCACCACAATGATCCTGGCTGCGGCCGCTAGTTCCGCTGGGCTCATCGCGGGTCGCTCCTACGGATCACTGCTACGAACCGGCTCTGTGGTCCACACCGCACGCGCCCCGGGCCTGCTCACGATGTTCGACGGTGCGGTGCTGGGCAGCGCTGCCTTCTGGGCGGCCATCTGGGTGTTCGCCTAACTGCCTAGCAGGCGACTGCGCAGGGCGTTGCCGGCGCCACCAAAGTGGGATACAACTCAAGCCACAACTATGCTGATGCCGATCATGGGAGATATGCGACGTTTCCGCGCGTTACTTCCACTTCTCTTGATTGCCCTCCTCGGCCTGATCCCAGTCGGTGCCTTTGCCCAGACCGACGCCATCGAGGAGGCCAAGGAAGAGAAGGAGAACGCATACGAGGCCCTCAAGGCAGCCGACGCCGAGCTGGAAGCTGCCTTGGAGGTGTTCGTCGCGTTGCACGCGGAGCTCCAGGACCTCGAGTACCGCATTGCCCGGATGGAGGGCCGCATCGACGAGGACGAGGACAACCTCGCCGGCCTACGAGACGCCGCCCAGAACCTCGTCACCAACGCATACATCAACAGCGGCTCGAGTACCCTGGAGTCGGCCCTGGATGCGGCCAACATCCAAGACATCCTCACTGCGCAACACATCATCACCCGCTCCGCTGACAAGGGAACAGCCACGCTGGACCGACTGGATGCAATCACACGCGACCTGCTGCGCAAGACGGCCACTATGGAACAGGATCGGCAGCGTGTCGAGGAGTTGGAAGCCGAGCAGGCCCAGATGGTCGCTCAGCTCGATCAGTTGCGCACCGAGCGGGAAGAGATCTACCAGGAGGCACGCCAGAGGTATGCCGACGAGGTGCGTGCCTGGGAAGCCGCAGAAAGGGCCAGAAAGATCGCTGAAGCTGCCAAGCGAAGCGGCGCCGCCGGCGGGTTGCCACCGGGAACCATCCCCGACTTCATCTGCCCGGTGGCCGGACCAAACCACTTCACCAATGACTGGGGCAACCCGCGCTCGGGAGGTCGTACCCACAAGGGCACCGACGTCTTCGCCGACCGCGGCACCCCGCTGGTTGCGGTGACCGACGGAACCCTGCGCTTCAGCAACGGTGGCCTCGGCGGAATCGCGATCTGGCTCAAGGGAAGCGGAGCCAGCTACTACTACGCGCATCTCGACGGCCGAGCGTCGGGTCTCTCCGCAGGCTCCTATGTGACACGAGGCACCGTGATCGGGTACGTCGGCAACACCGGCAATGCCTTCGGTGGTGCCCACCATCTGCACTTCCAGCTGCATCCGGGCCACGGGAGTGCAGTGAACCCCTATCCGACCTTGGCGGCCGCCTGCTAGCGGCCGGATAGCGGCCGCCGGACTGGTACCCTCTCCGACGGCACATCGAAAGGGCGCACCCTGAATCAGCATCGCAGGCGCATCGACCAGATCCTGGACCCCGAGTTCATCGCGGACATCGGTGCCCTCCCGCTCGACGAGCTGCGCAAGCGACGCGGCCTTTGTGACGAACTCGACGCAGAGTTGTCCTACTACCGCCGGCTCCTCCACGGCCGCATGGACCTTCTCTCGTTCGAGCTGCGTCGTCGCAGCGGCGAGGAAACCAGAACCCTCATCGAGGCGCTGCCGGACATCCTGGCGGATGGCTCGAGCGGCGGCCCTTCCCACTATCTGGTCCCAAAGACGTTGCCGGTGGAGCCTCCCGACATTCCGATGGAGGGAAGACGGTCGATAGACCGGGTACTTGCAGACGACTTCTTGACTCACCTGCCGGACATCGAGGACGGGGAGCTACGGGTGATTCAAGAGACGCTCACGGAAGCCGAACGCAAGGTCTCCGACCAACGACGCTCCGTCTATGAGGCACTGGAGATACTGACCGCCGAAGTCGCCAGGCGATATCGCGAAGGTCTGGCGTCGATCAGCGAACTACTCGACCAGTAGTGCGCCTCGCCACAATCCGCTCCAACGAAATCGAGTCGACCCACGATGTCTCGGTCGTTGCCGTAGACGAGAAAGGCCATGTCGTTCGATCATGGGGCGAGCCCGACATTCACTTCTATTACCGCTCGGCGATCAAGCCCTTCCAGGCGACGGTGACGCTGGAGGCAGGGGCCAGTCTCACTCCCGAGGAACTGGCGGTGGTGTGTGCAAGCCACGGCGGATACCCGATACACCTCGGTCTGGTGCAGTCGGTCCTCAGGGGTGCAGGGTTGGACGACACCTCCTTGCAGTCCCCCCACGCCTGGCCCCGAGATCCGGCAGCAAAGGACTTCCTCATCGCCGCCGGCCATCGACGCATGCGTCGTCTCTATCACAACTGCTCCGGCAAGCACAGCGGCTGGCTGGCCGCTTGCGCTGCTCAGGGCTGGCCGCTCGACAGCTATCTCGACCCTGATCATCCGATACAGCAGCGTGTCCTCACGCTCATCGAGGACGTGACCGGGGTTGAGCCGAGTCCCATCGGTGTCGACGGTTGCGGAGCTCCGACGCCGCGAGGAAATCTGATCGGATTGGCCCGAGCGTTTGGAAAACTCTCGGTCGGGGAGCGCTTTACCCGCGCCCGCTCGGCGACGCAACGCTTCCCAGCACTTGTAGCCAGTAACACCTTGCCCGACGGCCAGTTCGCTGCGTGGTGGGGCGGTCCGGTGAAGGTCGGGGCCCAAGGACTCATTGCCGCCGGACGTCACGGCGTCGGGCTTGCAGCCAAGAGCCATGAAGGGTCGATGCCCATCGCCGTCGCCGCAATCGTCGAGGCGGTTCGCCGGCTTGGGCTGATCTCCGACATCGCGAATGAAGCGCTCATCGACGTGGCCCGCATCCCGGTGTTTGGAGGCGGACGCCGGGTCGGGACTGTCGAACCGCTTCTCGACCGGGTATCAGCATCATGAGCCCGTCGCCAGACTGGGGAACCGCGTCATTCGATCTGCCGCCGATCGCGCCCGCTGTCGGACCGTTCCCAAGCCGTGATTGGCTACGTGCCTGGTGGGAGGAGCGCGGAACGGGAGAACTCCACATCGCCGACAGCGGCGACAGCTTGCTCGCCCTCACGGTCATCGAGAATGTGGTGGAGTTCGCCGGGGAGCCCGATCTCACCGACTACCACTCCCCGCTCGGAGCCTCCGATGTCAACGCGCTCTCCAGCTTCACGGCGACGCTTCCCGAGGACACCGCGATCCGACTCGACAGTCTTCCCGAGCCCGCGGCTGATGCCGTTGCCGGGGCGCTGGCAGCTACCGGGCCGGCCCCGATCGTCAGCGAGCATGAGGTTGCGGCGGTGCTTGACTTGCCGGACGACTACAGCGACTACCTGAACTCGCTAGACAAGAAGGAACGCCACGAGGTGCGTCGAAAGAGGCGCAGGTTCGAGAACGAACGGGGGTCCGCTTCCATTGAGCGGCGCCATGGCGACGCCGCCGTGGCACTATTCGCCGACCTCCACCGCCGTGCTGCGGGAGTGAAGGGGTCGTTCATGACCCCCGACATCGAAGCCTTCTTCCAAACCCTGCACACCTCCGCGGGCGGGGTCGTCGATGTGCTGCTCGACGGTTCGGGCCTGCCGGCTGCTGCGGTGTTCTGCTTCGAGGATGAGCACACGACTTACCTCTACAACAGCGCATTCGAGCCAGAGTTGAGACATCTATCGCCCGGCAACGTCATGCTGTCGCTCCTGATCGAGAAGGCGATAGCCGAAGGACGCCGGACCTTCGACTTCCTCAAGGGTGACGAACGCTACAAGTTCAGGTTGGGTGCGAAACCTCGGCGGCTCTTCGAGGTCACCGTGCTCCCGGAGGGATCCTCGTGATCAGCCGCGTCGCTTATCTGTCGCTTCACAGTTGCCCGCTCCTCCAGCCCGGGAGTGGCGACGCCGGTGGGATGAACGTCTACATCAAGGAGTTGGCCCGCTCCATGGCGGCCCGCGGCGTCGATGTCGTCGTATTCACGCGACGTACCGACGTGCCCACACCAGAGGTCGTTGAGGTTGCCCCTCGATTCCGAGTCGTCCATATCGATGCCGGGCCGGCAACGTCCCTCCCGATACGGGACCTTCCCCGGCTGGTCGGAGAGTTTGCCGAGAATACGCTTGCATGGATCGACCAGCACGGCGAGTCGTTCGATGTGATCCACAGCCACTACTGGCTTTCGGGCTGGGCGGGCGTGCTCCTGAAGGAGAAGCTGGACGTCCCGATGGCCAACTCCTTTCACACGCTGGGCCGCGTGAAAGACCTCACCCGGCATCCGAATGACGACCCCGAGGGCGCTATGCGCACACTCACCGAGGAGGAAGTGATTGCTCGCTCCGATTGCGTAGTTGCCTCGACGCCGTACGAGTTGAACGACCTCATCGAGCACTACGGCGCAGACCCCGCCCGCCTCTGCACATCTCCCCCCGGTATCCGCCACGAGGTCTTCAGTCCCGGGGACCGGGGCGAGGCGCGCCGCTGGACCGGGCTGGGCGACAATCCCGTGGTTCTCTTCGTTGGTCGCATCCAGCCGCTCAAGGGGGTTGACACGGCGATTGCCGCGCTCGGCCGACTGGCACCGTCGACCGCACCGGCCCATCTGGTTGTCATCGGAGGACCCAGCGGCACCGGGGGCGAAGCAGAGGTGCTGCGCCTGAAGCAGATCACTACCGACCTGGGTCTCGAGCAGCGGGTCCACTTTGTCGCCCCCGTAGAGCGAGAGCAGCTGGTTTCGTTCTATCGGGCCGCAGATGTCGTGATCATGCCATCGCGTTCGGAGACTTTTGGTCTCGTGGCTGCCGAAGCCCAATCGTGCGGGGTGCCTGTCATTGCCGCGGACGTGGGAGGCCTGCCCTACATCATCGAGGACGGGAAATCGGGGCTGCTCGTCAGTGGCTATGACCCGGCGGATTACGCGTCCGCCATCGATCGGGTGCTGCGAGACGAGGTGCTGGCGGCAAGGCTTCGCGCCGGGGCGGTCGACCATGCTGCGCGTTTCTCCTGGGAAGCAACAGTGAACCGGCTACTGGAGCTGTACGACGGCATCACCGGTGGCGGCTAGTGCCGAGAGCCCGGCCCATCCGCGCTGGCCGCGAAAAAACGTCTTGAACTACTTGTGAACACCCGTTGTGCACAACCCCTTGTGGATATGTGTGGATATGTGGACATGTGGCGATTTCGGGCCAAATCGGTACCTAAGTGAGCGTATTTGAACCCAGTTACATTGCAGTTCTGGCCGGACACAACGGACTTGAAACGGGCCTCGCCAATCCCTAGGTTCGAAGGTGCAAAGCCCAAGGGGCTCGGGCAAACAAACCTCGTCCGGGGAAGTGCGGGGGGATGTGTAGCCGGGTTCCTTGGGCTCTTGCATTTTGCGGCGTCGATCGGCGCAACCAGACTGCGCCCGTGGCGACCCTCACCACCGTTCAACTTCCAATACCGTGGATCGAATTCGGCTTTCCGGAGAGACTGCAGACCAGAACGACCTGCCTCGTCGACGGGTCGCCGGCGTGGAGCTGGGATCCTGAAGCGCCCGCCTTTGGAATTGCTGCTACCGATCGTCACACAGGGACCGAAATGGAGGGATGGGATCTCGACCACGCGGTCGTCCTCGTGCCCGACATGGCGGCAGCGATCTCTGCGGCGGAACCGGCCCTCGGCTCACCGCGCCTGCGCACCGAGGTTCAGGGTCGGGCCACGTCGTTCTATCGGGTTGGCCCGCTTCTCGAGGTCATCGAGTCGCCGGTTCGCTCACCCGCCCTCTACGGACTGGCACTGGTAACTACTGAGCCTCTCGAAACCGTGGTCCTGAACTGGCGATCCCGGGGCCTGGATGTGACGGATCCCCGACCCGCCATCCAGCCGGGACGTCGCATCTTCACCGTCAGGGGAACTGCCGCGGGCCTCGCCATCATGTCCCCGGACCGCAGTATCAGCTGACCCAAACCGTTCTTGCGTAGATCACGGCCGGATAAGGCCGCCAGTTACGCAAGAACGGAAGATGGTCAGATGCCGAAGATCAGCTGGCGTAGCCGAACCCGGCTGGTCTCGTAGGTGGCAAGATCGATCCGCATAGACCCGAGGCGCAGCCCGCGCATCTTGTCGCCGTGACGGGTGGCCACTCGAACGACGCCGTCGTCGTGTTCGAGCGCACCCAAGCCCAGACACGCTCCCGATTCGTTCTGAACACCGACCAGCATCCCTTCGAGCCTGGACAGATCGAACGCCTCAGGCAGAGTTGGGGCGAAGACCGATGAGTGGACCCGCCACCGCTGCAGGTCGGGTTCAAACGCTCCCCGGAACGCTTCGATGAGACTGGCCCTGAGTTCCAACGGCCCCTTCACGCTCAACCCTGGCGGCGGTTCGGACTTGGCCACTCGCGCACCCAGGAAACGCCGCAACATCCCGATCCCCGGCTCGAGTTCCTCGCCGCGCTGTATAGCGATTATCAGGGTCGGGTCGCAAAGCTCGGTGATGTGATAGGTGAGTGTCTGACCGACAACGCCCGAAACAGCGCTGCTCGTGTCCAGCACGATGAAGTCTGCGCCTTGCCTGGCCTCATCGACCAACGTGGCCGTGGCCACGACGTGGGGGAGCACAACGCCCTGCGGCTGAGTCGAGCCGACGAAACGCATCGAATCGACCCGCGCAAGATCCTCCAAGTCGGCGTGGGATCGCACCCAGCGCAGCCCGACACATGCCGGGTCGCCAACGGTGGAGCTCGCCACATCCGAGTCGACGAACGCCACCGATCTACCGGCATCGAGGGCATCGCGCAGCAGCAAGCGAGCCATTGTCGTCTTGCCGGTGTTGGCCGCGCCCATGACCATGACTACGCCGCGCTCGCCCACAACGCGCTCACGCAGCGACGCGTACGGCTCGGACTGATCCACGAAGCCTCCTGTAAGGAATCCCTACACCCAGGATTCTATGACGACTTGCCGGACACCCGGCGCTTCCCGCCGTTGCGTACCCTCATCCCGAAGCGGCGCACCTGGGGACGTTGATGGCTCGGCGACGATCGATCCGAGGTCCACGTGGCATATGGAGCCATCGTGATCTCGGCCAGGGACAGCAACACCGTGTCGTAGTTGACTCGCCATCCGGCGAAGTCGCGCCAGGCCTGATCCTGGTCGGTTCTGAGCGGCATCCCCGCCTCCTGCATCAAATCCCACGCCTCGTCGAACTCTTGTCGGCTGATCGAGATCGGATCGTCGGGGCGCGGATCGGGATCGAATTCGATACCAAAGGAATTGGCCAGGCTACGTAACGCCAGGAAGCCCGAACGGATGCAGACACCTACCGGGCCGATGCGAGCGGTCTGCACACAGGATGCGTACAGCGAAGCGGCGTCGAGCACAGTGCCCGACGCGGTCACCCAGGAACGCTGCGGTTGTGGGGAACGAAAGAACACCAGGATCGGGAAGGTGGTGTGCGACTCCTCTAGCTCGGCAAACCAGCGCTCCCAGTCCAGCCAGGTGTTGTCGATGTCTTCGAGCCATCCGATACGGTGATGTCGCAAGAGCATCCCAACGGCGCTCGGCGGGTCGCCGGCGCGGACTTCGAGCATCGCCACCTGTGCTTCGCGGCGGGAGAACGTCGAGTAGATCGATGGGAGAAAGGTGATCAACAGGGCCACCAGGATCAGGCCCCAGCCTGCCTCGGTGAATGCCACGAGTTGTTCCCAGAACGATTCCGCCGCAACGAACCCAAGCGTGGTCAAGGAAGAACCGCTCAAACCCAGAGCGGCGGTGAACGAACTCGTGTCGAGGGCCCAAAACATGAGGGCATAGGCAAGCCAGATCAGCGCCAGCCAAACAACGGGCAAGGCCAGCAACGAGGTCGGCCCGTACAGCGCCATGATCCGATCCCGCACCGCGAAGTCGTTGGATCTGCGAAGCCGCAGCGCAAACAACCGCCGGGATGAAGTGAAGACCAACCGGCTGATGGCCACCTGGGCGCTGCGGGGCAGGACGGTGGTCCTGATCGCAGACAACACGATCCAACCGGTGAGACCGACACCGACGGCGAACACGAGAACCCGAATAGCGATCACGGCGCAACGCTAACTGCTCGCCACCCGGCCCGCGGCGGCACCACCCCGTTGGCTCTCCGTCGTCGTCGGCGGTCGCACCCCTTCCCGGGGCAACAACGCCGGGATGATCACGAGAGCCGTCAATGCGGCGGTGGTCATAGCCACCCACATGATCCTGGACACCTGGGGGTGGATCTTGAGTGGGGACAGCCACAATGCCGACAACGCCAGGGCGATACCCAGCGCATTGGCCACAATCGGGCGGCCCGCTCGTTCAATGGCTCGCAACACGTAGCCGTCTCCACGAGGCCGGGCGTAGTCGATGGCCGCAATGAAGTGAATGGAGTAGTCGATGCCAACACCGATAACGATGCCGGAGACGACCGCGGTGAGCAGGTTGAGCTGAATGCCGGACACGGCGATGAAGCCGAGCATCACCATGATCGTTAGCGCGATCGGCACCAACGAGACCAGGGTTTCTCGCAACCGCCGATATGCGAGTGCCAGCATCACAGTGACCATTGCGAAGGCAACAGCAAGGGACACAACCTGAGCCCGCAGCACTAGCCGGGCGATCTCATCCCACACCACGGGCATACCGGTGAGCACCCGGATCTCTGGAGTCGATTCCGCATAGTCGAGCCAGGAGCGCAGGTCGTCGGTTGTGAAACCGGAGGGAAGCAGCATGAACCGCAGCCCGTCTTCACTCGTGAGATCGCCGATCGGCAGCGACACCTCACCGGCAAGAACGGCGTCGAGTTGCTCGGGGGGTAGCGCGGGTGCCACATCCGGGAGCGAGAAGACCTCGCGCACCCCGGGCAAAGCCTCGAGCTCATCTGACACCACCCCGAGTCTTTCGAGTTGAGCGCTGCCGGCCGCCGGATCAAAGACAAACTCGCCGATGAGCGGTGTTGCCCCCCCGAATATCTCCTCGGTCTTCTCGAAGGCAACACGCACCGGATCATCGTCCTTGAAGAAGAAGAGCTGGTCGGGGTTCACATCGAGCCGGGGCAAGGCCACTGCTGAGAAGCCCAGGAGCACGATGGTGATGACGATTGCGGGGGTACGGACTCGAACCAGCGCCTTGAGCCCTCGTATGACGCGGGGGCCGAGCAAGGCGTCGTGGTGCCGGGGTTCGATATCGATGCGACTCAACAGAGCGGGTAGCGAGAAAAACGATATGACCCCGGCGAACGTGATGCCGATGGCGGTGAACAACCCGAGTTGCTGGATTGGGTGGACTCCGGTAGCGACCAGCGACAGGAACCCGGCTGCGGTGCTGATCGTGGTGAGGATCATGGGGACCCCGACGTGCGACAAAGCAAGGCGCACCCTTTCCACCTTGTCGGGATTCTCGGCCTCCTCCTGGAAGTGGGTCACGAAATGGAGACCGTCGGCGGAGCCCATGACGATGACGAAGATGGGAACGATGACGGTGACGATGTCGATCTCGTTGCCGAGACCGAAGATCAGTCCGAAGGTCCAGATCGCGCCGAGCGCGGCCGGGATCAGGGCCATCACGCTGAGCCTGCGATCGCCGATCGTCGCAAAGAACGTCCCGACCAGCAGGATTATGACTATCGGCGGGATGATGAGGATGAACCACGAGATCAGGTCGATCACCGACGCAAAGACCACCGGGTTCCCGGAGAAGGTGAGCTCAGCACCATCCGGAGGCGTCACGTCGTCGACATTGCGGGCGACCGTGAGCGAATCGCCCTCAGGGGTCACCATCATCAATGCGTGGCGGCCATCCTCACTGAGCAGCAGCGTCGCTGTTGGGTTCTGGGCGAGCACCTGATCGATGACTTCATCGGGTGCAAGCTGAATCATCGATGCCGTTATGGGTCCACCGGTGATCGGATTCTCATCCGGAATGATCGAAGCGATAGCGGCGACACCCGCGACGTCGGCGATGTCGTCCCTCACTCGAACAAGTGTGATCAAGCCGTCCTTCGACTGGAACGACTTCCCTTCCTCGAGTGAAACCACCACGTTGATGGGGTCGGCCGTGTCGTATTTCTCCTGGACGGCCTTGAAGGTCTCCCCAGTCTCGTTGCCTTCGAGGATGAACGAGGCGACGTCACCGTTGAAATCCATGCGGAAGAGCATGAGCAATGCGACCAGTGTCACCAGCCCGGTCGCGGCCAGGATCCTGTGGGAATGCTCGACGATTACCCGGGCGATTCTGTCCAAGATGACCTCCGGTGCCAGAGGTTAGCTACGGCCCGTTGGACCTCAGCCTTGGGCGGCTACCACTTCCTCGAGCCAGGCCGAGAACATGGCTGCGGCCCGGCGCGCGTTGGCGGCTTCGGCGGCCGCCATGTCCGCCAATACCGCATCGGGATCAATCCCTTCGGCGATGAGCCGGTCTCGGCCGAGGAGCCCGACCCACTCCTGCACAATCGTGCTGGACACCTCTGGGTGGGACTGGATCGCCAGCGCTGAGCCATGGCGAAACGCGTGGGGGTAGTCGCCGTGAGACGCGAGCATCTCCGTACCTGCCGGCAAATCGAACGTATCTCCGTGAAATGAGAGTACGGGTTCCTCCAGCGCTGCTATGACCGGATCACCCTTGGCAGCCGGGGCGACGTCAATCGCGAAGAAGCCGACTACGCGCTCCCGGGCGCGATAAGCACGCCCGCCAAGAGCATCGGCGAGCAGCTGAGATCCCAGGCAAATCCCGAGAATGGGAATGTCTCTCTTGACTGCCTCTCGAATCAGCTTCTTCTCCGCAACGAGATACGGGTGCCCTTGCTCCTCGTACGCACCCATGCTGCCGCCGAGAACAACGACCGCGGACACGGCTTCGAGTTGCGGCAGCGGATCGCCCGCAAACAGCCGGCAGACGACGCTGGAAAGGCCCTTTGCGGAAATCGCATCGCCCAGATAGCCCGGAGGAGCCTCCTCGTTGTGCTGGAGGACGGCAATCGGCTTCATCCGGCCAAGTTAGCCGCCTCAAACCGGGTTAGGCCGCGGTCAGGATGCCGCGGATCGAGCCTCGTCGCCGAGCGATGCCGAGGACGTTGCAGCCGGGATCACGAGGGAGAAGGTGGTCCATCCATCGTGGCGAACGCAGTGAAGACTCCCGCCCATCAGGCGGGCGAGGAGCCGGCTCACGTAGAGGCCGATGCCAACCCCGGTGGGAGACTCCACGGAAGCCTCAGCAGATTGCTCATACGGTTCGAAGATCCGTTCCACGTCATGGGCGGTGACGCCGGCACCGTCGTCGCGAACCTCGACGTTGACGACGTCTCCTTCCTGCCAGGACCTGATCTCGATCTGCGGCCCCCCGTACTTGACGGCGTTCTC
>JASJAS010000054.1 GCA_030066875.1 Acidimicrobiia bacterium
ACGACCTCGAGCGAATCGACTTCTTCGATGGTCTTCCGGATAGGGAGCTAGACGAAATCGCCCGTGCCTTTCGCGCTGAGCGCCTCGATGCCGGCGAGACTCTGTATCGGCAAGGTGATCCGTGCGAGCACATCAACATCCTGGCCGAGGGCGAGGTATCACTGACAACTGTGGATGGTGTCCAGCAGCTGCACCCTCATGAGGCTTTTGGGTACCTGGCTTTTGTCAGCGGAACACTGCACAGCTCGACCGCAGCCGCGAGCGCCGATAGCGAGGTCCTGCGCCTCAGCCGAAGCCGCCTGCGAAGTGTGCTCAATGGCTGTCCCGGGTTCGCCGAGCGGCTGCGAGAAAAGGCGTGCAGCGAAGAGCTATTGGAGACTGTCCGCAGTCGGCACCCCGAGTTGTCCGAAGAAGACGTGGCTTCGTGGGTCAAGATTGTTCGCAGCGAGGGCATAGAACGACTCCCCCAGCTTGTCGAGACGGCGGTGCCGACGCCGACCCAACAGCTCATCGACCATCTGGTCGATGTCGAGGTTTTTGGTGTTCTCCCCCAGCATGTGCTGGCTGAGGTCGCCGATCTCATGTTCCGGGAGGAGCACGAAGCCGGTTTTGTGTTCTTCCGGCCCGGCGAAGCTTCGGATCGAATGTACGTCCTCATCGATGGCGACGTTGCTCTCGTCGATGCGAGCGGCGAATCGGACATCAGCCTTCTTCTCCACGAGGGCGAAGAGTTCGGCCTGCACTCCTTCCTCACGGGGATGCGACACACGGCAACCGCAATCGCGCAAAGCCCCAGTGAGGCATGGGTCTTGCTGCGCTCGCACATGGAGGAACTCGTCCACGAGCATCCGGTGTTGCGCGATGCCATTGAGGACTTCGTAGGCAGTCGGCGGATCACCCGGTATCTCGAGAGGGACCACGGGTTGGATACCGAAGAGGCGGGGAACACTCGACGCCGCATGGTGGCGGCCCTGCGCCGGGGCGAGTTGGCGACGACGGTGGGTGCCAAGTTGATGCAAGGTGCACCGATCGCCATATGGCTGGGCCTGCTGCTCGACGCAGTTCCGGAGTCGCTGGTCATCGGTGCAACCGCCGATGCCGTCCGGGTTTCTTTTGTCGTGGGAATCTTCCTGTCCAACTATCCGGAAGCGCTGTCGAGCAGCGTCGGCATGCGCGAGCAGGAGTTCTCCTGGCGCAACATCGGCGTGTTGTGGGGAACCGTGGTGCTAGTCACCGGTCTAGGCGCTGCGGCCGGGAGTGTGCTCTTCCAGAAGGCGTCCGTCGAGGTGTTCTCGATCGTCGAGGGCTTGGCCGCAGGAGCCATGATCACCGTGATCACGCAGACCATGATGCCGGAGGCCTTGGCCCGGTCCGGCGGCTTCGTGGGTCTCGCCGCCCTGGCAGGGTTCCTACTCACCACGCTCGTCGGGGCGTGATCACGCCTAGCTGACTGCCACCGGCAAAGCGTCGCTCAGCCTTGGGCAACTGCGGCTAGGACCGTACGCGCTCCCGAGGTAGCGATCGAAGCGGCTTGCTGCGGGGCCGCCGCAGATTGGGCAGCGAGACCGTCGAGCATATGCCGTATCAGTCCTGCATCGACGTTGGGTGAGAGATCGTCTCGAAACACGCCGCTTTCTTGCCCGTCCACGAGGACACGGCGGATGTATTGGTCGAGCACCTCTTCGTATTCCCGCAACGTCGCCCGAGCCGCGGCCGACAAGCCTTGTTCGATTCCCCGAGCGTGATGAGCATGAGCACCGACGGCCACGCTGTGCCGAACCAGCTGTTCGAGTCTGTCCTCAGGACGGTCTAGCACGTCCAGCGCCGACTTCAGCAGGTCGATGCTCTCCCGATTGTGTCTCCGGATCGCTTCGGCGACGATGCTGTCTACGTCCGGATAGTGGTTGTACAACGTCTGGCGGGCCACGCCGGCGGTCTCTGCGATTCTCATCATGGTCAACGAGCCGAGGCCGCTCTCAGCGATGAGCATCAGAGTGGCCGTCACGATCCGGCTGTCCGCAGACGCGTCAGACGAGAAGCCGGGTTTGTGGGGTGCATTGGTCACTGCGGCTCCCTCTTGTACAGGCGGACCGATAGAGGGCCGAAGACGGCCAGCAACGCGGTCGTCCAGGCGAGGGTCAGCACGATGTCCTCGCCGGCGGGACTCCCACCCGCCAGTCCCCGCACCGCGTCGGCTGCGGCTGAGATGGGCTGGTAGTTCACGAATGGCTGCAACCAGCCCGGCATGGTCTCGGCGGGTGCGAAGGCAGTACTCGCCAGCATGAGAGGGAATAGCCAGAACATCGAGAGCATCCCGACCATGTCGGGTTGCCTCACTTTGACCGCGATTCCCGCGCCCAACCATGAGAACCCGTAACCAATTGCGGTTGCCAGAGCAATGGCGCCGATGGCTCCAACGAACGATGCGAACCGGTAGCCCATGAGGAGGCCGACCATTGCGACGAGCAGCAGGCTGACGACATTCCGAGCGGCGTCGGCAATGGTGCGTCCGGCTATTACTGCAACTTGGCTCATGGGAAGCGAGCGGAACCGGTCTGTCACACCCTCGGTGAGATCCGCCGCCAGCCCCAGGCTGGTTTGTTGAGCCCCCTGCAAGGCTGTGATGACGAGCACGCCGGGAACGAGGAATCCGAGATAGTCGATGCCGGCACCTGCCCCGATCGACCCTCCGAAGATGTAGTTGAACAGAACGAGGAAGAAGACACCCATGATGACGGCGAAGAAAAGCAGGTCGGGTTGCCGCAGCGTGCGAAGCGTATCTCTCCACAGCACAGTGTTCGTGTCCTGAGCCGCTCGCCGCAGCCGTATCGAGATACTCGGATTGGCCAGCACGGGCGGTCGTGTCACGGGGGAACCCGTGGGCGCGGTCATGCGGGCACCTCCGCCTTCTCAGTTGGAGCGCCGGTGAGGTTGAGGAACACATCGTCGAGCGTCGGCCTTCGCAGCTGAAAGTCCGAAATCGAAATACCCCCATCCTCAAGGCGTCGCAGTATCTCCAAGGACCGCGCAACGTCGTCCCCAACGGGGACTCCGATCTGACGGGCCTCCTCGTCGGACACCAGACCATCTACCGGACCGATGAGCTCCAGCGCACCCGGCATCTCTCCTTCGTCGACATGGATCTCGAGCACGTCGCCCTCCAGGCTTCGCTTCAGCGTCTCCGGTGTCCCGGACGCGATCACCGTCCCTTTGTCGATGATCAGCACCTCGTCGGCCAGATGGTCGGCTTCTTCGAGATACTGGGTCGTCAGCACTATCGCCGTTCCCCCGGCGGCAAGCTTGCCAATGGCATCCCAGAGTTCGGCCCTACTTCGGGGATCGAGCCCGGTGGTCGGCTCGTCGAGGAAGAGCGCCGGCGGATCGGCAACAAGTGCGGCAACGACATCTAGCCTCCGTCGCTGACCGCCGGAATGCGTACCGGCGACACGATCAGCGAAGTCCGCCATGTCGAATTGTTCGATGAGCTCGTCTGCCCGCTGCTTGCGCTCGCTGCTCGGCAGCTTGTAGAGACGGCCGAACAGCTCCAGGTTCTCCCGAGCAGTTAGCTTCTCGTCAACCGCCGCCGCCTGTCCGGCCAGCCCGATGAGTTGCCGGACGAGATCGGGCTGTGTGGCTACGTCGAAGCCGCCGATCGATGCCGACCCGTCATCGATCGACGTCAAGGTGGCCAGCATGTTGACGGTTGTTGTCTTCCCGGCCCCGTTCGGACCGAGTAGCCCTACGACTTGGCCGGGAGCGACCGAGAAGCTGAGATCCTTGACGGCCTCGACGTCTCCGAAGCTCTTGCGCAGGTTCCTGGCTGCAATTACCGGATCTGCGGTGTTCTGGTTGCTGGTAGACATAGTGTCCACTATACACAACATTATGTCCAACACCAACTTGGCTGGTGAGACATCGATGACACGTCGACCCGGCGGCGCCGTTCAACTCCTTTCACAGCGATCGGAGCTACGCCACACCCGAGTAGCCTGGATGCGATGGAAGACCAACAGTCTGAGAAGCCGAGGAGGCGCCCGACACCCAACGAGCTGTGGAAGCTCTTCTTGGCGATTATCGGCGTTATCGCCATCGTCCAGGAACTCCGCAAGCCACCCGAGGAACGCACCTGGCACGGCACCGTCGCGGGGCTCGTACCCTACGATTTCCGCCGGCCAACCATCGAGCGGGTCCGGGTCACCTACTGGAATCCGGAGGGCCCCTTGCTCTCGAGCAAGGCCTGGGGTGTCGGCTGGGCACCGAATCTCGCAGCGCTGAAGAAGCTCTTCGGCGGTTAGCGAGGCACAACCCGTTCGAGCCGCTCACACGGTGACGACTACCTCAACGCGCTCTCCTGGTGAGGCGTAGGGGATGACTGCGCCCTCGAGGGCAGCCCCATCGACTCGAAGGCCTGGTTGATCTCCCCGGCGCACCGTGATGCGGTATTCGGCTCCCCTGCATCGCCGGCTGATCTCGAGATCTGTCATGCTGTCGGGCAAACATGGCTCCACTCGGAGACCGTGGAACTCGGGTCTGACACCGAGAATGTGTTGGGTGATGGCGACGAAGTTCCATGCCGCCGTCCCGGTCAGCCAGGAGTTTTTCGCCTCACCGTGTCGGGGCGCATCCTTGCCGGCGATCATTTGCGCATACACATAAGGCTCGAGACGGTGCACGTCGGAGATCTCCTCCCGGAATGCCGGAGCGATCTTCCTCCAGTACTCGAATGCCCGGTCGCCCCGCCCCAACATGGTCTCGCCGATGGTCACCCACGGGTTGCTGTGGCAGAAGATGCCCGCGTTCTCCTTGTATCCCGGCGGATAGGTGCTGATCTCGCCGAGTTCCAGGTGGTAGCGGGTGTAAGCCGGCTGGAGCACGACGATCCCATGGTCCGAATCGAGGATCTTCCCGACCGAATCGAGAGCACGACGCGCCTGACCCGTCTCCACTCCGATTCCGGCCATGACGCAGAAGCCCTGGGGCTCGATGTAGATCTGACCCTCTTCGCACTCGGCGGAGCCAACCCTGTTACCGAAATAGTCGTAGGCCCGAACGAACCAATCGCCGTCCCAGCCGTGCTCCAGGACAACTGCGCTCATTTCCGCGGCTGCTTGGCGCGCTCGATCGGCTTCGTCGAACTCGCCGACCGTCTCCGCCATGGCCGCGTAATCGGCAGCACAGTGCACAAACAAACCGGCGATGAACACCGACTCCGCGGTGCCGTCTTCGCGGTTCTCGGTGGTCTGGAATGACTCCCCCGGCACCTCCGAGAAGCAGTTGAGGTTGAGGCAATCGTTCCAGTCGGCTCGCCCGATGAGTGGCAGTCCGTGGGGACCGCGGTTGTGCAACACGTGGTGGAAGGACCGCCGGAGGTGCTCGAACAGAGTTCCCGAGTTCTCCGGGTCGTTGTCGAATGGAACGTCCTCCTGCAGGATCGCGAGATCGCCTGTCTCCTTGGTGTAAGCGGCAACACCCTCGATGAGCCACAAAGGGTCGTCGTTGAAGCCGGACCCAACGTCGTGGTTGCCTCGCTTGGTGAGAGGCTGGTACTGGTGGTAGGCGCTGCCGTCGGGGAACTGGGTAGCGGCGATGTCGAGGATGCGTTCTCGGGCTCGTTCCGGCACGAGATGGACAAACCCGAGCAGATCCTGGTTGGAATCGCGAAACCCCATGCCGCGGCCGATACCGGTCTCGAAGTAGGACGCACTGCGGGACATGTTGAACGTGACCATGCACTGATAGGGGTTCCAGATGTTGACCATCCGGTCGACCCGGTCGTCGCCGCTGCGCACCGTGTAGGTAGCCAGCATCCCGTCCCAGTACTCGCGCAGTGCGACAAGCGCCTCGTCCACCTGCTCGCTCGTGCTAAACCGGTCCAAGAGCGCCTCGGCGGGCTGCTTGTTGACGATACCGGGAGATTCCCACTTCTCTTCCGGCGGGTTCTCCATGTATCCGAGAACGAACACGAGATCCCGCTGCTCACCTGGACCGAGATCCATGTCGACCTGGTGGGCTCCGATTGGGCTCCAACCGCTGACAAACGAGTTGCGGCACGCGCCGCTTACTACGGCTTCCGGAGCGTCAAAACCGTTGTAGCGGCCGATGAATGCGTCGCGGTCCGTGTCGAATCCGGCAATTGGCGCGTTCACACCGAAGACGGCGTAGTGGTTACGTCGCTCGCGGTACTCGGTCGTGTGGTAGATCGCGGAGCCCTCGACTTCGACCTCGGCCAGCGAAAGATTGCGCTGATAGTTCGTCTGGTCGTCGAAGGCGTTCCATAGGTTGAACTCGGCAAACGAGAAGAGCTTCAACGACTTGGGAGCAACACCGGTGTTGGTGATCCGGACCCGGTGGACCTCGGCGCTGGCGGCGAGGGGAACGAAGTAGAGCGTTTCAACGCGCACGTCGTTGCGTTCGCTGGTGATCAAGGTATATGAGAGACCGTGCCGTGTCTCAAAGTGGTCCAGGTCCGCGTTGACCGGCGACCAGGTTGGCGTCCACACATCGCCGTCGTCGTTGACGTAGTAGTAGCGCCCACCGACGTCGAGGGGGACGTTGTTGTAGCGGTAGCGGGTCAGACGCCGCATGCGTGCGTCCCTGTAGAAGCAATACCCACCGCCGGTGTGTGAGATCAGCCCGAAGAACTCCTCGGTGCCGAGGTAGTTGATCCAGGGATACGGAGTGCGCGGCGTCGTTATGACATACTCACGCGCCTCGTCGTCGAAGTAACCAAACCTCATCCGTGACCTCCGCCGTTGAGCCTAGGTGCTCCGATGAAGGACCTGGTTCCGCCCTATCGTCGCCTGACCACGGCACTCACGGGCTGAACCAACTGTGAGACCCGAACTGGTTGCAGCTCACCGGCCTGCCGGTTGTTACGCGCCATTCGACTCCACGCACCACCGACCGGAGATAGCGGCGCAACCTCGGTCGAACGATGAGGCGCTCCGGGATCCAGCGGACGGGCCTCGGCCTCTGGTCTAGCAGATGCGATGTCAGACTGATCGTCAGCACCGTCGAGTCTGATCCCGCGGCGGCGACTCTCCACAGAACGGTCGCTAAGGGCCTACGTGCGCCGTAGACAACCAGCTCGTAGCCACTCCCGTCGCGCCAAGAAGTGAACTGGCGCTCGACAGTGCGTCCGTTGTAGTACTCGATCGTGTCGTGTGAGTCTTTGCCGGGCCAAGCCTGCACGGTGTTCTCCCTACAGAACGGGTGACATTCGACTAGATACCCGGGGGCCGAAATCGCCGCCCAGGTCTGATCGATACCGGCTGCGATGGACCTGGACACGACAATCGGCTTCGATTCTCGACCTTGATTGCGCACTTGCAGTGGCCTTGCCTATGAGTGGTTGGTCCCGGCGGCCAGGTCTAGACGTTACTCCCCTGTTCTTGCGGACATAGTTGCGGAATACCGTCGTTATGTCCGCAGGAACGAGGTCGGTCTCGTTGCCGAACTCGAAACTGCGGCCTCTTGTTGCCAGGGCGGTGGCAGTGCACAACCGCTAGGTTTCTGATGTGACCGAGACGATTGAGATCGACCCGCGCTTCAACGGCTATCCGGACACCGCAGGTAACGGCGGATACGTAGCCGGGAGGTTTGCCGCGTTCCTTCCCGGTATCACGACGGTGACGCTACGCCGACCCGTGCCGCTCGGCACCTCGCTCGCGCTGGAGCGTCGCGGTGAAACACTGCTCGTGCATGACGGTGACGAGCTTGTCGCCGAGGTCGAACCCGCGTCGGTTGAAGTCAGCGTCATCGACCCGGTGCCGCTGGAACTGGCGAGCAAAGCCACCGCAAGGTACGTCTGGCGCGACAAACACCCTGCCGCAACCTGCTTCGTCTGCGGCACTGGTCGGGAGGATGGACTGAGACTCTTCCCCGGCAAGGTTGAAGGACGGGAGGCGGTGGCCACCACCTGGACGCCCACTGCGGACTTCGACAACGGTTCCGGATGGGTTCGACACGAGATTCTGTGGGCTGCGCTGGATTGTCCTTCTGGGTTCGGCTTCTTCGACGTCGATACCTTTGCCGTCCTAGGTCAACTCACCGGCGACCTGCGGGCCCCAGTTCCGATCGGGGACGAGTTGGTTGTGGCGGGATGGTCGCTTGGCAGTGAACGAAGGAAACACTTCGCCGGGTCTGCGATCTTCGACGGTTCGGGAACGGTGCTCGCCGCCGCCCGGGCCACGTGGATCATGATCGGTTGAAGGCCGCCTAGGAAACCCCTGGGCCAACGACGTAATCCGTTGGCAGTAGGGCGCTATGTGGCTTCGCTAGGCAACGCCCGAAACCCTGGGAAGCTCGGCTGGTGGCGCAGCTGCAGGCTCTGCGCACCCTCCAAGGAACACGTGTCCCCTCACGTGCTCAACGACCAGCGGCGACGGTAGCCAGCGCGCTTCGCGCGAGCTCCCCGTCCCAGTCGTCGGCTGAGCTCATGCCCGTCGTTCTTTGATATACCGTGCGCCCGAGGGCGCCGATTATCACCGCGCCGTGGAGTGCGGCCGTCATGGCGACCGGATCACCCGGTCGGATGGACCCGTCACGCTGGCCGGCCGCGAGAGCCGAGACGGTGTCGGCCACGACACCCTCGAGCGGGAGCACGTCTGCATCCTCTATGCGTCCCGAGCGATCGAGGAACTCATGTGCGATGATCGCGACAGCAGCCGGGCGGTCACGATGCAGAGAGAGAAGGCTGCCGATCAGCTCGCGCATCCTCTCAACCGGCTCGATGGAAGGGTCGCCACCAGCGCTACGCGCGTCGAGATCTGCTGCGATCGATTCGAGCACCGCTCGATAGAGCACGGCCTTGGAGGGGAAATGGTGAAGCAGCCCGGCGTTACCGAGACCCGCGGCAGAGGCGATGGCTGCGAGACGCGTTCCGGCGAAGCCGTGTTCAGCAAAAAGTTGCTCGGCCTCGGTGAGGATACGATCTGGCGTGTCCATGCTCACACTTCGATGATGTGGTTCGGGTTCGGGCGACGATCCGGTGGCGCCTGGCTGTAGTCCCCGAAGGGACCATCACGCTCGATGATCGCCTGTCGCACGCCCTCGGAGTCGGCCTTCTCGATCCACTGGAGCGCGTCGGGGGTGTTGCGCATGATCCCATCCATGATGGGTCCCAGCGTCTGGACGGCGCCGAGGCCCATCTGCTCGTAAGCGTGATTGACGACCATCTTCTGCGCCGCCAGCTGAGACCACGGAATTGCGAGCAGCTTGGCGGCGACCTCGGCGACGGTGTCTTCGAGCTGATCGAACGGTACGGCGCGATTGATGAGGCCGATGTCGGCGGCCTCGCGCCCGGTGAAGGGCTCCCCCGTGAGGGCGCGCCACTTCGCTTCGGCAAGCCCGAGGCGGTAGATCCACATGCCCGTCAGGTAGGCGCCCCATATTCGCGAGTAGGGCGTGCCGATAATGGCATCCTCGGCGGCGATCACGATGTCGGCTGAAAGCGCGTTGTCACTTCCCCCGCCGACACACCAGCCGTGGACCTGTGCAATTACCGGCTTCGGGGACCTCCACATCGAGAAGAACTGCTGATGGGGGCTCGTGAAACGGTTCGTGCCCCAATTCGCGTCCTTGGCTGGATCCCACCGACCCTCGCTTATGAGCGACTCATCCCAGTGGCGAAACCCCTCACCAAAGTCGTAGCCTCCGCAGAAAGCTCGACCGGCGCCGCGTACGACGATGACCCGCACATTGTCATCGCGGGACGCCACCGTCATCGCCCGCTCAAACTCCTCGGGCATGGGAGGGACGATGGTGTTCAACGATTCCGGGCGGTTGAGGGTGATAGTAAGCACCCCATCCTCGAGATCGGTCACCAGGGTTTCGTACGTAGTCCTTGTCACAACATCTCCATTTCACGCCGTACCGACCAACTGGTTGGTCGGCAGAGACAATACGCGTTCCTTCCCCTGCCCGCAAATGGTGCGTCGGAACCGCCGAGCGGGAGGCTGTCCGGGGCTATCCGGTCTTGGGGCGGGCTCGAGAGCTGACTCTTGCTGAGTATTCTCAGTCAGTTTCGGGCGTCAAGACGGCGGGCCGGTATGGCTAGGCTCGGCGCCTCTTTCCGCCAGCTCGCCGATCCTGAGACTTGTCGGGATCAGCAGACGGAGAAGGAAACGATGTCACAGACTATCGTCGTCACGGGTGCCAGCTCAGGTATCGGCAAGGCCACGGCCGGGTTCTTTGCGGAGCGTGGCTGGAACGTTGTTGCCACTATGCGGAATCCTGACGACGGCGGCGAGCTCGCCGGGCTCGACGATGTGCTGGTTACACGGCTCGACCTGCTCGACAGCGGCGGCATCGCGGCAGCGGTCGGTGCCACTCTCGAACGATTTGGCACCATCGACGTGCTGCTGAACAACGCCGGCTACGGCGCTTACGGTCCTCTCGAGGCCACGCCGATGGAGGTGATCCGTCGCCAATTCGATGTGAACCTCTTCGGCCTCATCGAGACTATCCAGGCCGTCCTGCCCGCGATGCGGGACCAGCGGAGCGGGGTCATCGTGAACATCTCGTCGGTAGGTGGGCGCATCACCTACCCCCTCGGTTCGCTCTACCACGGGTCGAAATGGGCAGTGGAGGGTCTGTCGGAGGCCTTGCACTACGAGCTCGCTCCCCTCGGCATCCGGGTGAAGCTCGTCAAGCCCGGCGGTGTGAAGACCGACTTCGGGGGCCGGTCGTTCGTATTCACCCATGACCCAGAGCTCCCGGATTACCAGCCGTTCGTCGATGCGGCGGCCGCCGCGTTGGAGGCTGGGACGCCGAGGGGAAGCCAAGAGCCGGAGGAGGTTGCCGAGGTGATCTACTCCGCAGCGACAGACGGCACGACGCAGATACGCTACATCTCGGGCGAAGGGGCGAAGACGCTCTTGGCGAATCGCTATTCGGCCGAGCAGGACGAGGCCTTTGTGGCCGGGATGCGGTCCCAGTTCGGGCTGTGACCGGCGAAGCCCCGGAAACCGTCACTCATACGGCGGACGCCCTCCGTCCTGCATGCGCCCGCGCCGCATGCGGTGGCGCGACCGGAGACATCTGCTGTCGCCCTCAATCGCTCGGCTGCTTAGCTCGGGCCGATACCGCTGCCGCGTCAGTAATGAGGGCGGCGAGGGCCACATCGTGGCCCGACCGCCACCCTCATCCAGGATGCGGGCCAGGAGTAAAACCAGCAGGCCACCCATGACCGACCGGATCACCGCAGGCAGCCTTCGCCAGGCGCGCGGCGGGAAGTAGCGAGCGCTTGGCGGTCCGAGGCGGCTGCCACACCGCGATCTCGGGGTCATCTTGTGCATCCAACTTGGCAAGCTTAGGCTGATTAATGATGATTCTCAATCTCATCTTGAGGACACGATCAGACCCTGGCGCCCCTAGACCGCCGTTGCGGCAGTCAGCGAGGAGCCAGTCGGTTGAGGGCCACTCGACGATTGGAGCAACCGATGGAGGAAGGCTCGTTCAGAGGTAGCGAAGGCAGGATCTTCTATCGGATCTGGTCGACGGCGGGTGACCCAGAGCGCATCGTGGTGCTTGTCCACGGCTACGCCGAGCATGGCGGGCGCTACGCACATGTAGCTGAGGAGCTCGCTGCCCGCGGTGCGGTGGTCTGTGCCCCCGATCACATCGGTCACGGACACTCGGAGGGACAGCGGGCGCTCATCGTCGACTTCGAGCACGTGGTCGATGATCTGCACACGCTCGTTACCACTATCCAGAATCGACACTCGGATCTGCCAGTGGTTATGGCCGGACACTCGATGGGGGGTCTGATAACTGGACGGTATGCAGAGCGATACCCCGGCCGGCTGGCCGGCGTGGCCTTCCTCGGGGCAGTCCTGGGTGATTGGCGTTGGGCGCGGGACGTGCTCGAGCATGGGATCCCCGAGGAATCATCGGATCCAGCCGGGATGTCGCGCGACGAGCGGACTGTGGATGAGTACGCATCGGACCCCCTCGTCTACCACGGCAAGTACCGGCGACCGCTCCTCGAGGCCGAGGTCGCCGCCCTCGATCGGTTCACCGCCGAGCTCGATCGCATCACGATGCCGGTGCTGTTCCTGCACGGCGACTCCGATCCGTTTGTGCCCTTCGAGACATCGATGGCCGCCGTCAAGGAGATGCCAACAAAGGATCTGACCGTGAGGGTGTATCCGGGGGCGCGTCACGAACTGGTCAACGAACTGAACCGCGAAGAGGTCATCGACGCTTTGGCGACCTTCATCGAGCGAGTGACGGCGTAGCGGCAGGCCGGCCCGGTTAAGCCGATCTGGACGGTTTCACGTCATGTCCAGGACCGGCGCTGGCAGCCGTCGTCGCAGTGCGCAACGCGGGGAACCATGAACCTCGGCATACCGCTCACCTCCATCTCCAATGTAGTGGCTATGCGAGAACCATTCTCACCTTGGTAATACTCGCTTTGGTCATTGACGGTGGGGCGGACGATCATCATCCGCCCCACCACCTTCACCTGTCCCGTCGCCTCGGTCTAGCCGTTCGCGACCTCGGACTCAGCTCTACCAGTCAGGCGAAACAGCAGATACCGCTCGGAATGAGAAGGTATACGGGGCCGACGGAAGCACGATCCCGGCGTCGAGAACCTCCCAGGTCTCCAGGTCGACAGCCACTACCGCCGGGTCGCGGCTGTCTGTGGCATACAGCCGGTTCGCAGCCACAAAGATGTTTGCAGTGTCGCCTTCACCGAACGCGGGGACGAGTGGCAGAGGTTCCCCCTCCATGGAGAAGTCGTCGAGGGACACCCGATACAAGGCACCGTCGGTGGCTAGAACGAGAAGGTGCTCGCCGTCCTCAAACGCATACGCTGTTTGGGGCGAAGGCAGATTGTGGCTGGTCACGGAGGAGGCTCCCGGGTCGACGGCCACCAGCCCAGGCCCAAAGTCCCCGACCATCAAGGGCGAAGCCTCGTGGGACTTGAAGAAGTATGGCCGCAGGCTCGAGCCATCAGGGTAAGGGACGACCTCAGACGAGAATCCGCTGTGTGTGTGGTGAATGACAAGAACACCTTCATCGCAGCCGAACGCGACGTAATGACCTAGAGAGGCCTCTCCGTGTAGGCCGGTGCATGTCTCGCTTTCGTGCACCGTCGTGCTCGTGTCGTCGAAGTCATAGGCGACGACGCCCATCGGCACCGATCTCTCCTCGACGGTCTCCGCCACCGTGACTAGCAAATGGCCATGGAACTTCAGGGCAACGCCGTGGTGTGGCTGGTTCGCCGTCACGATGTCAACTTCGACTTCGTCTCCAGAGGTCAGCTGGGTCTCCGAGATCAAGTGGATGTCGCCGCTGCCGTCAAACCACACGGCCACCAACCCGTCGTGGGCGGTGATGTGGGCGGGGTTGGCGCCGCTGATCGAGAAGTCGGTGAGTTCGGGATCCGCTTCGCTGATGTGATAATGGGTACCGTGGCGGCTGAAGTCGGTACCGACGTCAACGATCTGAACGCGATCGTGGGGGTAGTGAGCCATCCAACTGTACGGACTCATCCCCCCCGTACCTTGGAGGATCGCGCCCTCATGCTCGACGGGCACGGTTGACACCGAAAACGAATCCAAGTCCACAACGTAGATCTCAGGGAGCGTTGCTGACGCGACCACGAGACGTCCCCGCGTCAAGTCACCTGCCTCAGCCATCGTGTTGCCCTCTTCGTCGTCGTGTTGACCTTCCTCGTCGTGGTCGTGGCCTTCCTCGTCGTGGTCGTGGTCTTCCTCGGCACCGGCAGCTGTGGTAGGGGCCGCAGTAGTGGATGTGGTTGCCGCAGCAGTTGACGTCGTTGTGTCGCTCGACTCTGCATCGGACGAGTCGTTCCCACATCCCGCCACCACCAGGGCTAGCAGCAACAGCAGCCCAAAGAGGATGGTTGATCGGGACAAGCTCTTCGATAGGTACCGCATACGCCCCTCCTTGATAGGTAGCGGGTACGGCGACATTGTTACAAGAATGAGAATCAGTCGCAAATCTTCTAGCGAGAGATATCATCCTGGGCGATAATCGAAAGGGAGGCGATGGCCGACGAGGTGACAGCTCGGCATGTCACCGCCAGCGGCGTCGACGAGCACGCACTGCCGGTCGATGCGGACAATCCCGACGGCTGCACACCCGAGCACTACTGCAACGAGCACGCAGCTGACCACGCGCACGGCGACAACTGTGGCCACGCCATGGTCCCCCACGGTGACCACGTCGGCTACCTGGTAGACGGCCACCTCCATCGTGCGCGTAGGGACCATTGCGGCTACCACGGTCGCGTGACGCCTAGCTCCAGACGTCTGGGTGAGGAGGCGAGGCGAGCCGCGCTGCTGTTAGGCGTGAGCCGGATCGTCGATGACGGCAACCCCTTGGTCTGGGTGGAGCGCTGCGCCTCCATAGGCAATGGCTAGGTTCGCCGGCGTGATCACGTGGTCCGGCGTTCCCGACGCAACGACCCGGCCTTTCACCAGAATCACGTGATCGGCCACCTGGGCTTCGGTGAGGTCGTGGGTGGAGACGACAACGGCACAACCATCCTCTACCTCGTTGTGGATCACTTGGTCAATGGCGCGGGCGGTTGGATGGTCGATTCCGGAAAGTGGCTCGTCGAGCAAGAGAATGTTGTGGTCTTGTGCGAGACCCTGCGCGAGAAAGGCCCGTTGGCGCTGGCCGCCGGACAGCTCGTGCAGGTGGCGACGGCGGAGCTCGGTGACGCCCGTGCGGTCCATCGCCGTTCGCACCCGGGCCCTGTCCTCGGCGCTGAGGCGGGAGAACCAGCCTGCGGTGGCGTAGCGACCCATCGTCACGACCTCTTCTACTGTCACCGGCAGGTTAGAGGCGACTTTGGTGGTCTGGAGGACATAGGAGATGCCATTTCGGCCGCTCCGGTCACTCGCTACCTCGACTGTGCCGGATAGCGGTGCCAGAAGGCCTGCTATCGCATTGAGGATTGTCGACTTACCCGATCCGTTCGGCCCGATGATTGCGGTGATGCCCGGTCGCGGGATGGTGAAGCTGGACCGATCCACCGCGATATGCGCGCCGTAGCCGAGCACCGCGTCGGTCGCAACGACTGC